>JAMPXO010000252.1 GCA_023701125.1 Vicinamibacteria bacterium
CCGCTGGGCGACCGCGACAACGTGCCCAGCTCGACGGACTACGGGGGCGTGATCCTCGACACCCGCAACGACGGCCACTCCGCGATGATGTTCCTGGCCAACGCCAACGGCATCCAGTACGACGCGATCACGGACGACGCGGGCAACGGTGAAGACAGCGCGCCCGACTTCTACTGGGATGCCCGTGGCCGGGTCACCGAGCGGGGCTGGACGCTGGAAGTGCGCATCCCGTTCTCGTCGCTGCGCTACGCGAAGCTGGACCCGCAGACGTGGGGCATCCTGCTCTACCGCAACCGGCCCCGCGACTTCCGCTACCAGATGTTCAGCACCCGCATGCCGCGCGGCTCGAACTGCTTCGTGTGCCGGGCCAACACGCTCGAGGGACTGCAGTCGCTGCCGAAGGCCGGCGGCCTGGTGCTGGCGCCGTACGCGACGGGCCAGCGGGTGGAGCGCGTGGAGGAGGGACTCGGCGCGCCTCTCGTCGGCCAGCCCGCCGAGGGACAGGTCGGGCTCGACCTGAAGTGGGTGCCGTCGGCGAGCTTCGCGCTCGATGCGGCGATCAACCCCGATTTTTCGCAGATCGAGTCGGACGTCGCCCAGATCGCCACCAACGAGCGCTTCGCGCTGTTCTATCCCGAGAAGCGGCCGTTCTTCCTCGAGGGCACGGAGCTGTTCCAGACCCCGCTGCAGGCGTTCTACACCCGCTCGATCACCGCGCCCACGGTCGGCGTGCGGGGCACCGGCAAGCTGGGCGCGACCGCGTTCAGCGCCGTGTTCGCCGAGGACGAAGGCGGCGGCTCGGTGATCCTGCCGGGGCCGGTCACGTCGGATCTCGCGGAGCAGGACTTCAAGTCGTGGGTCGCGGCAACCCGGGTCAAGCGCGACATCGCCCGCTCCCACGTCGCCGTGCTCGCGACCGGCCGCCAGATCGAAGGCGGTGGCCACAACTTCGTCGTCGGCCCCGACTTCCAGTGGCGGCCCAACGACGGGGACGTGGTCACCGGCCAGCTCCTGTACTCCGATTCGCTGACGCCGAACCGGCCCGACCTGGCGCAGGAGTGGGACGGGCGCCGGCTGTCGGGCCACGCGGCGCAGGCCTGGTACCAGCACTCGTCGCGCACGTGGGACTGGTTCACGCAGCTCTCCGACGTGGCCGACGACTTCCGCGCCGACAACGGGTTCGTTTCCCAGGTCGGCTACCGCCAGACGTTCGGCGAGGTCGGCCGCACGTTCCGGCCGACGAAGGGGTTCGCGCGACGGGTGCGCACCTTCAGCTTCGCCGACTACGTCGTGGACCGCGAGGGCGAACTGATCCAGCGCCACGCCTCGTTCGGCTTCGGCCTCGACGGCCGCTACGCCTCGTTCGTCCGCCTGCGCTACGCGTTCGACCGCACCCGAACCGGGGCACAGCTCTTCGACCGCAACCAGTTCATCTTCTCCGCCAACGCGAGCCCCTCGCGGCGGGTGACGCAGGTCGCGGTCGACGGCTTCGTCGGCGGCGAGATCGACTTCGCCAACGAGCGGCCGGGCACGGGCGGCAACGTCAACCTGTCGGCCTCGATCCGGCCCACGAACCACCTCGAGCTGACACTCACCGAGCGGCGGCGCTGGCTCGACGTGGACGACCCGGAGCGGGGCCGCGGGCGGCTGTTCACGGCCCGCGTCGATCGCGTGCGTGCGACCTACACCTTCACGTCGCGGATGTTCCTGCGGCTGATCGGCCAGTACGTCGAGACCCGCAACGACCCGGCGCTGTGGACCTACCCGGTCGCACCGCGCACGGGCACGTTCTCGGCGTCGGGCCTGTTCGCCTACAAGCTCAACTGGCAGACGGTCTTGTTCGTCGGCTTCGGCGACAACCGCGCGCTCGACGAGCGGGAAGAGCTGCAGCCCGCCGACCGCCAGTTCTTCGTCAAGCTCTCCTACGCGTTCCAGCGCTGAACGAAGTCAGCGCTCGGGCACCAACCGCAGGGAGTTGACCGTCGGCCCGGGCAGGAATGGCGTGGGGTCGCCCGTCGCCCAGGCCGCGTGGTGGTCGCGGTAGTGGGGCGACAGCGGGTGACCGCTCTGGCCGCCCGGCATGTGGAAGAAGCCGTCCTGTTCGCGGCCCGGCGACACCGCGAGGCGCTGCGACGCGCCGAAGCCCGGGCCCTGCACGCGCGGCATGTTGCTGTCGCCGGGCAGCGGCTCGCGCGACATGTCGAGCCAGCGCCCGAGCTGCGGCACCGCCCGCGCCAGCGGGTGCTGGATGCGGCTCGTGTTGCGCACGCCCCAGGTCGCGGCAGCCAGCGGTCGCTCGCCCTTCGTCAGGTCCGCGAGCAGCTTGTCGAAGGCGTCGAGCAGCAGCGCCTCCCAGCTCGCGTGTGGCTGCGGCAGCAGGTGGGCAGGGCGCTCGCTGACCAGCCGCCACAGCGCGCCCTCGCGCTGGTTCAGATCGAGCCCGTTGAACTTCGGCTGCTTCTGGCGCACGGGCGCCGTCAGCGCGGAGTACAGGCGCTCCTCGACCTCGAGCCGGAAGCCGCGCACGAGCCGGTAGCCGACGGAGTCGACCGCGGCGCGCGCGCCCCAGTCCTCCAGCAGGCCGCGGGCCTGCGCGCGCAGCGGGTGGCCCTTCATCGACTCTGGCGTCAGCAGCCCGAGCAGCAGTTGTTGCCAGCGCTGGAGGAAGAGCGCGCGATCGTCGAGGTGCACCTTCAGCATGTCGCGCTCGGTCGCGCGCTCGATCGCGAGCAGGCCGTCGCGGATCTGGCCGGCGCGGGCGCCGAGGTCGTAGCCGCTGTCGCCGACC
>JAMPXO010000015.1 GCA_023701125.1 Vicinamibacteria bacterium
CTCGCCGAGATCCTGGCTGCCGGCCCGCGCCTGGTCGGCTTCACCAGCATCTTCCAGCAGCACGTGGCCTCGCTGGCGCTGGCGCGCCGACTCAAGCAGGCGTCGCCCGCCACCTTCGTCGTGTTCGGCGGCGCCAACTGCGAGGGGCCGATGGGCGCCGAGACGGTGCGCCAGTTCCCGTTCGTCGATGCGGTGGTCTCCGGCGAGGCCGACCTCGTCTTCCCCGAGCTGGTGCGCCGCGTGCTCGCCGGCCTCGACGTCTCCGATCTGCCCGGCGTGGTCACGCCTGTCTCGGCTGCCGCGGTGATCGCCGCCGGGCGCTTCCCGGGGGCGCCCGCGGTGGCCCGCCTCGACGACCTGCCGGCGCCGGACTACGCCGACTTCTTCGAGCAGTTCGAGCGCAGCCGCTACGCGGGGGAGTGGCAGCCGTCGCTGTTCTTCGAGAGCTCGCGCGGCTGCTGGTGGGGCGAGCGCCAGCACTGCACGTTCTGCGGTCTCAACGGCCAGTCGATGGCCTATCGCTCGAAGTCGCCCGAGCGCGCGGTGTCCGAGCTGGCGGCCCTGGCCGAACAGCACCCGGGCAGCGACGTGCAGGTGGTCGACAACATCCTCGACCTGCGCTACTTCGAGACGGTGTTGCCGGAGCTCGCGCGCCGCCAACTGAAGGTCGACCTGTTCTACGAAACCAAGGCCAACCTGAAGAAGGAGCAGGTCCGCGCCCTGCGCGCCGCCGGCATCACCCGCATCCAGCCCGGCATCGAGAGCCTGAGCGACGCGGTGCTGAAGCTGATGCGCAAGGGGGTGAGCGGCCTGCACAACGTGCAGCTCCTGAAGTGGTGCGCGGAGCTGGGTGTCGAGCCGCACTGGAACGTGCTGTGGGGCTTCGCCGGCGAGCCGCCCGCGGAGTACGCGCGGATGGCGGCGTGGGTCCCGCGACTCACCCACCTGCGACCGCCGACCGGCTTCGGCACCGTGCGCATCGACCGCTTCAGCCCCAACTTCTTCGACGCGGAGCAGCTCGGCTTCGCGGACCTCGCCCCGACCCTCGCCTACCGCCTGGTCTTCGACCTGCCGCCGGAAGCGCTCGCCAACCTCGCCTACTACTTCACCTACGGTTACCAACAGCCCCAGGACGTCGACGGCTACACCCGGGCGCTGGCCCGCGAGTTGCGCCGCTGGCAGCGGGCGGCGCCCGCGGCCACGCTGTTCACCGTCCCGCTCGACGAGGCGCTGGTGGTGTGGGACCAGCGGCCCGCGTCGCGCGTGCCGCTGCGCGTGCTGGGGCCGATCGAGCGGGCGCTGCTCGCGGCCACCGACGCCGCGGCCCTGCCCGAGCCGGTGGCCGCGACACTCGCCCGCGCCGGGCACGACCTGGCACCGGCCGAGGTCGAGGCGCGGCTGGGCGCGCTGGTCGCGATGGGCCTGGTGCTCCGCGACGGCCGCCGCCACCTCGCGCTGCCGCTGCCGCTGGCCGGGCGCACGCTCTCGCCTGCGGCCTCGCGCCGCTTCCGCGAGCTGGCGCGGACGCTCGGCTCGCGCATCGCCGGCGGCATGCGCGTCCGCCTGGACGCGGATGAGCCCTCGCGCCGCTGGCGCGGGCGACGGTCGGCGGGCCGCGCCGCCGCGTCCCGCCTCCGACCGCGCTTCAGCCGCGTCGGCGAGCACCTGGAGATCCGCTGGGGCCGCGACGATTGAGCCCGGCTCAGCGGCTCGTCTCGACGTCCAGGCGCACCCGCTCCCGCACCCGCTGCTGCCAGTAGCCGGCCGGCAGCGCGAGCCGCTCGAACTGGGCCAGCACCTCGGCCAGCGGTTCGCCGGCCGACTGACGGGCCTTGAAGTACTGGAGCGCTCCGATCGCGAAGAAGAAGGCGCACATCACGGACAGGCCCGCGAAGGCCGCGGCCGCGATCGCCAGCCGCAGGCCCGGGCCCGCGCCGTCCTCCGCAAACGTCGCGAGCCCCGAGCCCACGCCCAGTCCGACGCCGAGGCCAGCCACCAGCAGCACGGCGCGGACCCGCTCGAAGCCCCGCAGGTCGCGCTTGGCGGCCGCGGCCAGCGCCCGCGAGCGCTCCATCGCGGCGCTCGCGTCGAGACCTTCCATCAGGATCGCGGCCGCCGCGAAGCCGAGGTCGCCCAGGCGCACCGCCCAGATCGCCGTCAGCGCCCAGGCCGGCACCATCGCCCCGATGATCAGGACGCCGCGCCACGGGCGGGGCACGACGTCGCGCAGCGCGAAGATCGCCGCGGCGGACCCGAACGGGGGCAAGAGCACCCACTTCACGTATCCCCAGAAGAACGTGGCCACCAGCCGCGCGAACGCGCGGAAGCGCTGGCCCAGCGCCCGCACCAGCGGGCGCAGCACGATCGGCCGCAGCGGCATCGCCAGCGCCTGCGCGACGACCGGGAGCAGCAGGGCGCTGCCGGCCTGCAACCCCGTGAAGAACAACAGCAGCCCTGGCAGCGCAACCGCCAACCCGAGGCCGACGCGCGCGAGCGGCGCCTGCGCTTCGGGGGTGAGCGCGTTGCCGGCGAGCAGCCACAGCAGGCAGGGCAGCAGGGCCACCGCCGGCACGCCGAAGAAGAGGCGCGGATGGTCGATCAGCAGGCCCAGCACCTGGCGCAGGGTGGTGCCGGCACCTTCGGCCCGGGCGGCGAACGAAGCGCCGAACGCAGCCGCGCTCGGAGGCCGATCGGCGGGCACCTTGGCCAGCGCCCGGGTGACGAGCGTGGCGAGGGCCGGGGGCACCGTCGACGGCAGCGCGGGGGGCGGCGTCTCCAGGTGCCCGCGGCGCAGGTCGCCGCCCGGGACGGGGAACGGCGGGCTCCCGGCCAGGAGCTGCCACGCGATCACGCCGAGGCTGTAGACGTCGGAGCCGGGACCGGCCGGCTCGCCGCGCCACTGCTCGGGCGACATGTAGAGCGGGGTACCGAGCGCGGTGCCGAGTCGGGTGAGATGCGGCGCGTCCGTCGCGCCGGGCGGCACTGTCGTGTCGGGGCGCACCCGCGTCTCCGCGGCGTCCGCTTCCGGGTCGGCGTCGGCGACGCCTCGCACGAGGGTGGCGGCCTCTTCGTCCGCGCTCTCCGCCGTCGGGTTCGGGGTGGGCTTTGCGGTGGTGGCGGGGCCGGCCGGCAGCGAGAGGCCGGCCTCCGACTCGGCCACCCGTGCCAGACCGAAGTCGAGCACCTTGACCGTATAGCCGCCGCGCCGGTCCGGCTCCAGCCACAGGTTGGAGGGCTTCAGGTCGCGGTGGACGATGCCGCGCTTGTGGGCCTCGGCCACCGCCGAGCAGGCCTGCTCGAGCACGTCCGCCACCCAGCGCAGCGGCAGCGTCTTCTCTTCGCGCAGCACCTCGTCGAGCGTGCAGCCGTCGAGGAACTCCATCACCAGGTAGGCGAGCCGCACGCCGTCCGCCTCGCCGAAGCCGAAGTCCGTGACGTCGACGACGTTGGGGTGCCGCAACCGCCCGGCCGCCTCGGCCTCGCGCCGGAAGCGCTCGACGAACTCGGGGTCGCTCAGGAACCGCGGCGCGATCACCTTCAGGGCGACGGTGCGGCGGGTGCCGAGGTGGGTCGCCTGGTAGACGACGCCCATGCCGCCGCAGCCGAGCACGCCGACGAGCCGGTACTTGCCGTCGAGCGTCGCGCCGACGAGCCGCGACAGTCCGCCCGCATCCTCCTGCATGGATGGGCCGTAACCTACTGCAGGTCGCGGTCTGCCCGCTACTCGTAGCGGAGCGATTCGATCGGGTCGAGCGAGGCGGCGCGGGTCGCGGGGTAGATGCCGGAGACGAGGCCGACCGCGATCGAGACCAGGGTGGCGAGCAGGATCGAAGACAGCGTCACCACCGTCTCCCAGCCCGCCCACAGCGCGACGCCCTTGGAGATGAACAGGCCCATGGCGACGCCGAGCAGGCCGCCGGTCGCGGCCAGGGTGAAGGCCTCGATCACGAACTGGTTGCGGATGTCCTTGCGGGTGGCGCCGATCGCGCGCCGGATGCCGATCTCGCGGGTCCGCTCCATCACCGTCGCCAGCATGATGTTCATGATGCCGATGCCGCCGACCAGCAGCGAGATGCCGGCGATCGAGCCCATCACCAGGTCGAACAGGCGCTGGGTGCGGCGGCTCTGCTCGAGCAGCGCCTCGGGCACCACCAGCGCGAAGTCCTTCGCCCCGCCGTGCAGTCGCAGCAGCAGCGTCTCGATCGCGGTGGCGGCCAGTTGCGGGCCCTGGCCCGGCTCCATCTCGACCACCAGCTCGTCGAGCGCGCTCTTCAGCGGCGGCGCTCCGAACTTGCGCTGCGCCGTCGTCACCGGCAGGTAGACGTCGTCGGCATTGGAGGCGAGCCGCACGCCCTGCACCTCGCGGCCCGCGCCGCGGGCCGGGGCCAGCACGCCGACCACCGTCAGCCAACGCTCGTTGACCTTCAGCGCGCGGCCGAGCGCCGGACCGTAGCCGAACAGCTCGCGCCGCGCGCCTTCGCCGATCACGCACACCTGGGCGAACTCCGCCTCGTCGCGCTCGTCGAGGAAGCGGCCCTCGAGCAGCGCCAGACGCTGCAGCTCGAAGTAGACGGGCGACACGCCGTACACCCGGGGCTTGGCGCGGCCCGCGTCGCCCATCACCTTGTAGGTCTCGACCACCGCCTTCTGGGCGACTCGCGCGACGCCCGGCACCGCCTCGGAGATCGCCCGCGCGTCGCGCTCCGACAGCCCGACCGACGAGCGGCGCAGCTCGAGCAGCTCGTTGTCGCGCGCCGGCTCGCGGACCTGGACCACGACGTTGCGCACGCCCATGGCGTCGATCAGCAGCAGCGCCTGGGCCTCGGCGCCGGCGCCGATCGACAGCATCGCGATCACCGCGCCGACGCCGAAGATCATGCCGAGCATGGTCAGGAACGCGCGCAGGCGCTGGGCGCGCAGGCTGTCGAGGCCGCTCTGGACGGCTTCGCGCAGGTCCATCAGCGGCCCCCGTTGCCCGGGGCTCCCGGGTTCGCGGCGCCACCGCCGCCGTCGGCGGGTTGAGTGGCGGCGCGGTTCGGGTCGGCGAGCGCGACTCGGTCGCCCGCGGCCAGGCCGTCGACGACCTGGACACGACCGAGGCTGCCGCCGCCCACCTTGACGTCGACCTCGCGCAGCCCGCCGCCTTCGACCTTCAGCACGTAGCGCCGCCCGTCCTTCTGGAACAGCGCCCCGCGCGGCACCCACACCGCGTCGGCGATTTCGCCGAGCAGGACCCGGGCCCGCACGCGCTGGCCCGGCTTGACGCGCTGGCCGGCCTCGGGCGGCAGGTCGAGCCAGGTCTCGAAGTACTTGACGGGCGAGCCGCGCTCGCGCGGCTTGGCCAGCGCGTCGACGCGCTTGACCTTGGCGTCGTAGCCGAGCCCCGGCTGGCCCTCGATCTCGATCCGCGCCGTGCGTCCGGTCTCGAGCCCCGACGCGTCGCCCTCGAGCACGAACACGCGGGCCTCGAGCTGCGAGAGGTCGGGCAGCTCGGCGATCATCTGGCCAGGCCACAGCGTGTCGCCGATGTTGATCGAGTCGCCGCGCCAGGTCGTGGGGAAGACCAGGATGCCGTCGTGCGGCGCTCGCACCCGCAACGCGCCCAGTCCCTTCTCGGCCTGGCGCAACTTCAGTTCGGCCTTGCGCCGCTCGATCGCCGCCAGCTCCAGGTCCGCGGCGGTGAGCAGCCGGTTGCCGTCCTTCTTCTCGGTGTTCGCCTGCAGCCGCTTCTCGAGCAGGCCGCGGTCGAGCTGGCCCTCGACGATCTGGTTGCGCGAGAACACGCGCTCGTCGTCGGGGGCGACGTCGCGGGCCCGCTGCAGCTCGTCGGACGCCACGCCGTGGTCGAGGTCGAGGTCGCGGTCCTTGTGGGTGCCTTCGGTCCGGGCCTTGTCGAGCTTGCTGTCGGCCGTGCTGCGGTCGGCGCGGCCGTCGAGGGCGTCCTTCTCCAGGTCGGCGGGATCGAACGAGATCACCACGTCGCCCGCGCGCACGGGGCCCGGCGCCGCCAGCCACGCCACCCGCATCGCGCTGTCGAGGTCGCCCGGCACGTTGATCGGGGTCTTGAGCACGGCGTCGAGCAGGCCCGAGGCCACGATCTCGTTGCGCAGCGTGCCGCGCTCCACGACGTGCAGCGGCACCTGCGGAGCTCGCGTGGCGCGGGCGGCCAGCGCGGCGCCACCCGCCAGGGTCACCACGGCCAGTGCCAGCAGCGCGCCGCGCCTCACCGCGCGGCCTCCGGTTCGAGCAGGGCGACCACGTCGCCGGCCGCGAGCCCCGCCAGCACCTCGACCCGGCCGCGGCCGATTCTCCCCAGCTCGACCGGCACGGTGTTGTAGCCGCGCCAGCCACGGACGTGGACGACGGGACCCGCGGCGCGCAGGAAGACCGCCTCGCGCGGCACCTGCAGCACGCCTTCGTGGCGGGCGGTCTCGATCTCGCCGCGGAAGCGCATCGCCGGCCGCAGCGCGGGGTCGTGGGAGGCGAACGCCAGCTCGACGCGGAACACCCGCGACGGCACCCGCGGCGACTTGCGGCGCACGGCGCGGCCGATGCGGGTGACGCGGGCCTCGAAGTCGCGGTCGGGCAGCGCCTCCAGCCGCAGCGTGACGGGCTGGCCGGCCGCGATCGCGCCGCCGTCGGCCTCGTCGACGTCGCCTTCGCCGCGCAGCCGCGACAGGTCGGGCAGCGCCACCAGCTTCTCCCCCCACCACACCGAGTCGCCGACCTTGCGCTTCTGGTCGCGCCAGCCGGTCTTGTAGATGACGATGCCGGCCTGTGGCGCGCGCACGGTCATCCGCTCGATCGACGTCTCCAGCGCGGCGACCCGTGCCGCGGCGCGGTCGCGCTGGCTGATCAGCGAGCGCAGCGAGGCGGTCTCCGCCGCGTCGACCGCGGCCCGGCGCTCCTGCAGGCTCGCCACTTCCTTGTGCGCCAGCTCCAGCTCCAGCGCTGCGGCCTGCGCCTCGTTGCGCGAGCGCAGCTCGTCCGGCACGTCCGCCTTCATCTGCGCCTTCTGCAGCCGCGAGCGGGCCTCGGCGAGCTGCAGGTCCAGCTCGCGGCGCTTGTCCTGCGACTCCAGCCGGCCGCGCTCGATCTTTTGCGCCGCCTCGTCGAACTCGGCCTGCTTCTGGTCGAGCTGGCGCTGCAGCGGCGCCGGGTCGAAGCGCACGACGGGCTCGCCGTCCTTGACGGCGGTGCCCTCCGCGGCGAGGAACGCGATCTTGTACTCCCAGACGTCGGGCACCGCGGGCGGCCCGAGGTCGAGGCTGGCCGCGGAGGCGATCTCGCCTTCCACGTCCGCGGTCTGCACCAGCACGCCGCGGGCGACCACGGCGGTCGGCAGCTCGCGCGCGGGCGAGCCGTTGGCCCAGGCGACCGCGGCCAGCAGCGACGCCGCGGCCAGCGCCGCTGCCGTCTCGCGGGGGCGGGAGCGCAGCAGCGCCAGGGCGTCAGCGAAGCGCGACACGGTCGCCCTCCTCCAGGCCGCCGCCCAGCACGCACTCGAGCGCGAGGCAGGCCGTCACCGTCACCGCGGACGCGTCGCCGCCGGGGCGTCGCACGCGGGCGTGTGGGCCCTCCCAGGTGACGGCGGCGCGCGGTACGACCAGGGCGTTCTCGAACACGCGGCGCACGACCTCGACCCGGGCCGAGAGGCCGGGCCGCATCGCGTCCGGGTCGGTCTTCACGAGCGAGACCCGCACCTTGAAGCCGGCGGCGAAGCGCGCGTCCTGGGCGACCGCCGCGACGGTCTCCACCCGTCCCGCGTGGACGCGGCCGAGCGCCGAGTCGAGGATCACCCGCGCGGCCTGGCCCGGCGCCACCCGCCCGTCGTCGACCTCGGGCAGGTAGGCCTGCACCTCCAGCTCCGAGAGGTCCGGCAGCGAGGCGGCGCGCCAGCCGGGCCACAAGTTGTCGGCCGCCTGCACGGGGCGGTCCTCGTTCGGGGTGCGGCCGAGCAGGACGACCCCGGGCCGCGGCGCCCGCAACTGCAGCCCGCGCAGCGAGTCCTCGGCCTGGGCGACCTCGCGCAGCGCCTTGTCGAGCGTGATGCGGAGCACGCGCAGGTCGGCCTCCGCCGTGCGGGCGTGGGCCTCGACCGCAAGCCGTGCCTTCTCGAAGTCGGCCTCGGCCCGGACCAGCGCCTGCTGCTTCTCGTGCCACTCCTTGCGCGCGCGCAGCTCCAGCGGCACCGCTGCCTCCACCCGGGCCTGCTCCCGCTCCACCGTCGTCCGCTCCAGCTCGAACGCCTTCTGCGAGCGCTCGGCCTGCAGTGCCGACTCGCGCTGTTCCAGCGCGATCGCAGCCTGGATCGCCCGCGAGCGGCGCTCGTCGAGGGTGCCGCTGATGCGGGTGTTGTCGAGCTCGACGACGACGTCGCCCGCCTTCACCTCGGCCCCATCTTCGGCGATCCACTTGACCTGCACGCCGCCGCCCGCGCCGGGGATGCGGGGGACCGCCAGCTCGATGGAGCGCACCGCGGCCAGTTCGCCGGTCAGCAGGAACACGTCCTCGACGGTGCGACGCTCGACGCGCCCCTCGCTCTGCGGGTCAGCGGCCCGCGCCGCGCCGCAGGCGAGGCCCGCCGCCGTCAGCGCGGCGAGGATGGCGCGTTCAGCGAATTGGATCGAAGTCATGGGCCCAGCCGCAAGAGTAGACGCTGGACGGTGCCGCAAGGTTGGGAATCACAGCCCGAGCCCCAGCCGCGGCTCCTCCGGTCGCTCGATCGGAGCGGTCTCCGGGCGCAGCGGCAGGCCGCGCACCGCGGCCCACGCGAGCAGGCCCGCCACCGCGTGCGGGATCAGCTCCAGACGGCCGCCGAGCCAGAGCGGAATGCCGAGCGCGAAGGCCCCGAGCAGCGGTGCCGCCAGCGTCCACAACGCCGATTGACGGTCCCACGCGTAGGCGGCGAGGAACAGCGGCAGCGCCACGTGAGCGCCCAGCGGCGACGGCGACCACCAGGCGGTCGCCGCCAGCGACAACAGCAGCGCGAACACCGCCCCGCGGATCGCGTCGAGCGCCACCAGCGCGCGCGAGTACAGGTACGGCAGCAGGCCGGCGGCGGCGAGTGCCGCCAGCGACAGTGGTGCCGGCACGTGGGGCAGCGAGAACGCGTCGCGCACCGCCGGCTCGAACAGCATCAGGAACACGACGGGCGAGGCGTTGCGCACCCACTTCACGATCCGCCGCTGCGGGATCACGAAGTGGTCGGCCAGCAGGTAGACGAGGTAGGCGTAGGCCGGCGCCACGATCGTCCACGAGCGCGTCTTCCAGAACAGCAGCGTCGCCAGCAGCAGCGGCGGCACGCTCTCGTAGAAGCGCGGCCACGGCGCTTCCTTGCGGTACACGACGTTGAGGCGCAGGTCGGCCTTGACGCCCGGCAGCAGCGAGCGCTCCACCCGGCGCCGCAATTCCGCGGTCATCGCGTCGACCGCCGCCTCGTGGTCGAGGGCGGCGAACGCCTTCGGGTCGATCGGCTCGTG
The DNA here is from genome assembly GCA_023701125.1 of Vicinamibacteria bacterium. Taxonomy (GTDB): domain Bacteria; phylum Acidobacteriota; class Vicinamibacteria; order Fen-336; family Fen-336; genus WYBL01. The sequence goes on from JAMPXO010000015.1 coordinate 9,483, forward strand.
GAAGCGGACCTTGATCCGGCCCGGCTTCGGCAGCGGGCGGAAGTGGGGCCAGGCGCGGAAGGCGCCCGTGATCGTGGCCGGCACCAGCGGCGCGCCGGTTTCCAGCGCCAGCCGCGCCGCGCCCTCGCGCAGCCGCGGCTCCATCCAGCCCGCGCGCGAGCGCTGGCCCTCGGGGAAGATGCCGACCAGGTGGCCGGCTTCGACGATGGCGCGCGCCCGCTGGTAGGCGGCGGCACCCTGTCCCTTGCGGACGTCGACCGGGAACGCACCGAACGCGCGCAGCGCGGGACCCAGCAGCGGGACCCGGAACAGCGCGTCCCAGGCCATGAAGTGGATCGGCCGGTGCACGCCGAGCGAGAGCAGGACCGGGTCGAGGTACGAGGGGTGGTTGGCGGCGACGACCGCCGGACCGTCCTGCGGAACCTGTTCTTCGCCCTCGTACTCGTAAACGAAGAGCACCTTGAACAGCGCGTGCAGCAGCGACGAGAAGATGGCGCGCATCGGCCCCTAGCCGGCGGCCGATGCGAGGGGACCGCTGCCCGCCTCGCGCTCACGACGGGCCACCGTCGCCAGCACGTGATCCTGGTCGGCCGCCAGCGTGCGCATGCCCGCGAGGTACAGCACGCCGGAGATCGTCATCGCCCCGAGACACAGCGCCTGCATGGCGGTACCGAGGTCGGAGCGGTCGGACAGCCAGCCGATCAGGATCGGCGACGGCACGTCGCCCAGCAGGTGGTAGACGAAGATCGCGAGCGCGATCGCCGTGGCCCGGATCTCGGGCATCACCACGTTGACGAGCACCGCGTTGGCCGGGCCGGTGTTGAGGAACAGCAGCACCTCGGCCATGAAGAACGCGGGCGCGTACACGGCTTGCGAGTCCGCGGTCAGGCCCAGCCAGCAGAACGGGACGCCGAGCAGCATGCCGACGCCGGAGACCAGCAGGTAGGAGGCGCGGGTGCGCTTCTGCAACACGTCGCCGAGCCAGCCGCCGAGGAAGGTGCCGACCAGGCCGGCGCCGACCGTGATGGCGCCGAACAAGGTGTTGGCCTCGTCGAGCTCGAGCCCCTTGGCGCGCACGAGGTAGGTGGGCATCCAGCTCGCCATGCCGCCCAGCGCGAACGTCATCGCCGCCATGCCCAGCGTGGTCAGCACCAGCGAGCGGTTCTTGACCAGGCCGAGTGCCGCGTGCTTGTCGAACTTCGCCACCGAGTGGCTCACGCCGTCGCCCGCGCCGCGCGCCGGCTCGTACATGCGCATGGCCAGGAAGGCCAGCAGCAGGCCCGGCGCGCCGGCCAGGAAGAACGCGCTGCGCCAGCCGAAGTGTTCGCCCATCCAGCCGCCGAGCAGGAAGCCGAGCGCGCTGCCGACCGGGATCGCCACGTAGAAGTAGGCGAGCATCCGGCCCCGCCGTTCCTTGGGGTAGAGGTCGCTGATCAACGTCGGCGACACGGCGCCGAAGCCGGCCTCGCCGATGCCGATGAATGAGCGGGCGACGAGCAGTTGGCGGAAGCTCGAGGCGAGCCCCGAGGCCGCGGTCGCCAGGCTCCACAGGCCGACCCCCGCGGCGACCAGGTAGCGGCGGGGCAGCCGGTCGCCGAGCACGCCCGTGAAGGGCGAGGCGACCATGTACGCGACCATGAAGATCGAGACCACGAGGCCCGCGGCGGTGTCGCTGACGTGGAACTCGGCCTGGATCAGCGGCAGCACCGCCGAGGCGACGTAGCGGTCGATGTAGTTGACGAAGTTGATGGCGAACAGCAGCGCGACCGCGTACGTGGCCCGGTTCATGCGCCCGATTGTATGCGGGTGATCGCCGGCGGATGGAGGGCGGGGACGCTTCCCTCCGTGTCACACGGGCTCAATACCCGTATCGGCGACCGGTCATCGGGTTGATGGCGAGCGAGTTGCCGGTGCCCGCGCCGGCGAACAGGCGCAGTGGCGGGGCGTCGACGCCCGTGTCGGGGTAGCCGAAGGCGCCGTAGCCACCGAGGCCGAAGACGCCGTCGGCGTTCGCGAGCCGGCGCGAGGAGTCGTCGCGCAGGAACTCCGGCAACCGGCGGACCACCGCGGTCTCCACGCTCGTGCGCAGCGAGCGGGCCTGGGGTGCCTTCGGCAGGTCCTGCAGGCCCTCGCCCCCCGCGCAGGTCGGCGACAGCAGCCCGACGAGCACGCCAGTCCCGATCAGGAACGCGCGTCGGTATCCCACGTCTCCAATCTATGCCCGGAGTCCGGTCGCGGCGAGGATTTTTTCTGCGGACGCGCGGGGACGGCTACGTCAGCCAGGGCCGACGAGCCGCCCAGTTCGCGATCGCCGCCTGGTACTCGTCGAGGCGGCCGTCGAAGAAGTGGCTGGCCCCCTCGACGACGACCAGTTCGTGGGGCGGCGGCAGTTGCGCGACCTGGGCGCGGATCGCGTCGCCGTTGCCGAACTCGTCCGCGCCGCCCTGCACGAACAGCCGCGGCCGGGCGACGGCGGGGAACGCGTCGCCGACGTACTCGCGGCGCAGCGGCACCGCGCACGCGATCACGGCTCGCACCCGGGCCTCGCGGGCGGCGACCCGCAAGGCGACGATCGAGCCGAACGAGAAGCCGCCGATCAACAGCGGCAGGCCGGGGAAGCGGCGCGCCATCTCGTCGAGGGCCGCGCGGGCGTCGTCCTGCTCGCCCACGCCGTGCGCGTGCACGCCCTCGCTGCGGCCGACGCCGCGGAAGTTGAAGCGCAGCGCGGCGACGTCGTGCTCTTGCAGGGCGCGAGCGGCGCGGAACACGGGCTTGAAGTGCATCACGCCGCCGAACAGCGGGTGGGCGTGGCAGAACACCGCCGCGGCGACAGGCGGTGCGTCGGGCGTCATCAGCACGGCCTCGAGGCGGCCGACCGGCCCGGCAAGATCGAAGTTCTCGGTCTGCGGCATCCCACCGCATCGTAACCGGCAACACCGGGGGCCGACGCCGGGTGCGTCCCGGCGCCGGTCCCCGTCCATCCCAAGGAGGAGGAGAGATCCCTTTCTATTCGACGCCGATCACGCTGCGGCGGTCGCCGGAGCGCGATGGCGGTGCGGGGGCGGAGCCGCGTCCGTTCGCGGCGTGAGCCCCCGCGGGACCGGCGCCGGGTTCCCGGCGCCGGAACCCAATCTGGCAGCCGGCCGCGGCGACGGGGTGCCTTCGTTGGCGTGCTGCACGATGCGGACGGCGCCGAGCTTGCGGGCCTGGCCCACCGTCTCGCGGCGCAGCTTGCGATCGGCGCTCTTGGCGTGCGGACCGGGCAGGATCGCCAGCTCGTCGAGGCTGGCGACGATGCCGCCGACGCCGAGCTGGTAGCGCATGGCCAGCGAGGCCATGCCGACGATCCGCCCGTCGTCCGACTCCGCGATGCGGAGGATGAAGTTGCGATCGTGAAGCGTGCGACGGTAGGTCTCCGCGAAGCCGATCGGCTCGGGGTAGTAACCGACGCCCTCGAGCAACGAGAGCACCGCGATGCCGTCCTGCAGCGACGCCGGTCGAATGCGAACGCCCATGTGTTTGTCTGCCTCCGCTTTCCGTGGCGCCGGAGCCACGCTCCGTGTGCCCCCGACCACGCGCCCCGCCTTGACTACAGTCGCTGTGATTTCAGCGACTTGCGGCCGCGTGCCGGCTCTGGCCCCGGCGTCCGCAGCGGACAGGAGCAAGCCCGGTGCCAGTCGTTCGGTCACGTCTCCCTCCGACCGCCTGGACCGGCGGCACGGGGCGGGGGTTGAGCGGAGGGCGGCGCATGACGGTCGTCATGGCCAGACGGCGCGCCGTCTGTCATCGTCACTACACAAGGAGTGTGAGTTCCATGAAGCTTCGCCTGCTCTTCGCCGCGTCGGTCGCGACCCTGGTCGCGCTCAGTCCGCTGCCGGCCGCTGCCCACTGCGACACGGTCGACGGCCCCGTCGTCAAGGACGCGCGCGCCGCGCTCGAGGCGAAAGACGTCACCCCGGTGCTCAAGTGGGTGAGCGCGGAGAAGGAGGGCGAGATCAAGATCGCCTTTGCCCACGCCGTCGCCGTGCGGGGGCTCGGCGTGGACGCCCAGGCGCTGGCCGACCGCTTCTTCTTCGAGACGCTGGTCCGCGTCCACCGCGAAGGCGAAGGCGCGCCGTACACCGGCCTGCGGCCCGCGGGCGCCGAGGTCGAGCCCGGCATCGCGGCCGCCGATCACGCCCTGGAGACCGGGGCGGCCGACACTCTCGTCTCCCATCTCACCCGCGAAGTCGAGCACGGCCTGCGCGCCCGTTTCACGCGGGTGATGGAGACCCGCAAGCACGCGACCCACGACGTGGCCCACGGCCGCGAGTTCGTGGCCGCCTACGTCGACTTCATCCACTACGCCGAGGGCCTCGTCACTGCCGCGAAGGGGCCAGCCTCCCACGCTGCGCACGTGGCCAAGCCCGCGGCGGCGCACGCCCACTGACCGCGGCCCCGGGGCGACGAGCGCGCGCGACCGCGGGCGCTCGTCTATCATCCCCGCCCCGCGATGCCCGAACTGCTTCTCTCCTGCCAGGACCTGGCCAAGGCCCACGGCGCCACCCCGCTGTTCGAGGGGCTGTCGCTCGGCATCTTCGAGGGCGACCACATCGGCCTCGTCGGGCCCAACGGCTCGGGCAAGTCGACGCTGCTGCGCATCCTGGCCGGTCTCGAGGAGCCCGGCTCCGGCAACCGAGCGGCGCGCAAGCGGCTGCGCATCGGCTTCGTCGAGCAGGACCCGACCTTCGCGCCCGGCTCGCGGGTCGGCTCGGTGCTGCGCGACGCGCTCGAGAACCAGCCCGGGCTCGACCCCCACGAGAAGGACGCCCGCGTCGCGCAGGCGATGGGTCAGGCCGGATTCACGGACCCCGGCGCCGAGACGAGCGCGCTCTCGGGCGGCTGGCGCAAGCGGCTGGCGATCGCCCGCGAGCTGGTCCAGGGCCCGGAGTTGCTGCTGCTCGACGAGCCCACCAACCACCTCGACCTCGACGGCATCCTGTGGCTCGAGGAGCTGCTGCCGCGCGAGCCCGAGGCGTTCGTCGCGGTCAGCCACGACCGCTACTTCCTGGAGGCGGTGGCGGGCCGCGTGATCGAGTTGAACCGCGCGTTCGCGGCGGGGCTGTTCGACGTCAAGGGCCGCTACTCGCGTTTCCTCGAGAAAAAGGACGAGGCGCTCGCCGGCCAGGCCGCGTACCAGGAGTCGCTGCGCAACCGCGTGCGCGGCGAGCTCGACTGGCTGTCGCGCAAGGCGCGGGCGCGGACCCGCAAGGCGCAGGCGCGGATCGACGAGGCGGGCCGGCTGCAGGGCGAGCTGGCCGACCTCGACGACCGCTCGAAGGGAGCGGGCGGCGGCGTCGCCATCGACTTCGCCGCCACCGAGCGGCGCACCAAGCGGCTGCTGTGGGCGGAGGGGCTGGAGAAGGCCTACGGCCCGCGCAAGCTGCTGGACGGGCTCGACCTGACGCTCGGGCCCGGGATGCGACTCGGCCTGCTCGGCGCCAACGGCAGCGGCAAGAGCACGCTGCTGCGACTGCTGGCGGGCCACGAGGCGCCGGACGTGGGCACCGTCGCGCGCGCGCCCAACCTGCGCGTGGTCGTCTTCGACCAGCACCGCTCGCGGCTCGATCCCGAGCTCTCGCTCGAGCGGACGCTGGCGCCGTCGGGCGACTCGGTGATCTTCCAGGGCCGCTCGATCCACGTCGCGGGCTGGGCGAAGCGCTTCCTGTTCCGCTCGGAGCAGCTCGTGCAGCCGGTCGGCCGGCTGTCCGGCGGCGAGCAGGCGCGGGTGCTGATCGCCCAGTTGATGCTGGAGCCCGCCGACGTGCTGATGCTCGACGAGCCGACCAACGACCTCGACATCCCGACCCTCGAGGTGCTGGAGGAGTCGCTGCTCGAGTTCCCGGGCGCGCTGGTGCTCGTCACCCACGACCGCTACCTGCTCGACCGCGTCTCCAACAAGCTGCTGGCGCTCGACGGCCAGGGCGGCGCCGTGTACTACGCCGACTACGCGCAGTGGGAGGCGGGCCAGGAGGCTCGGCGGCAGGCGGAGAAGCAGCGCGAGCGACCGGCGCCGCGAGCGACGGGCACCGCGGCGGCCACGGTGACGACGGCCGCGCCCGCAGCCGACAAGCCGCGCAAGCTGAGCTACCACGAGCAGCGCGAGATGGAGGGGATGGAGGCCCGCATCCTCGACGCCGAGCTGAAGCTGGAGGCGGCCCGCGCGGCCGCCGAGGATCCCGCGATCGCCAGTGACCCGCGGGCGCTGACCTCGACCCACGAGGCGCTGGCCGCGGCCCAGCAGGGAGTAGACACGCTCTACGCGCGCTGGGCGGAGCTCGAAGCCAAGCGCGGCTGACGGGCGGCTACCGCTTGTCCCGATCCAGCCAGACCTCCAGGCCCTGGGCGTTGAGGTCGACGTCGAGCGCCAGCAGCGCATCGAGTGCTGTGCCGCGGATCGGGCATCCGAGCGCGTCCGCGCGGGCGCGGAACTGGTCCGCGATCGCGGCCCGCAGGTAGGCGCCGCGATCCGCTCGCCCCGCGGCGCTGCGGCCGAGCGCGACCTGGGCGTCGATCTGCTCGTGCAGCGAGGCGGCCAGCGGCTCGAGGTCCGTGACCCGCGAGTAGTGGGTCAGGAACATGGCCGCGGGCTGGAACGACATCAGCCGTCGGATCGAGGCGTGCAACGCGTCGGGCTCGAACTGGACCGGGGTCGTGGTCGGGATCAGGAACGGCCCCTTGTCGCCCGTCAGCTCCGGATAGGCGAGGCCGAACGTGTCGCCGGTGAAGAACGCGTGCGAGGCCTCGTCCCACACGCAGAAGTGGTGGCGGGCGTGGCCCGGGGTGTCGAGGAAGCGCAGGGGCCGTCCCGCCAGCGAGAGCGTGAACTCGTCCGGCGCCTCGATCACGCGCTCGGCGGGCACCGGCACCAGCGTGCCGTAGGAGCGCCGCATCTCCTCTTCGCCGTAGACCGCGGTGGCGCCCGCGATCAGCTTCGAGGGGTCGATCATGTGCCGCGCGCCGCGCGGGTGGACCACCAGCTTCGCCTGCGGCAGGTGCTGCATCAGCGCGCCCGCGCCACCGGCGTGGTCGAGGTGGACGTGGGTCAGGATCACGTAGTCGACTGCGTCCTTCGCGATGCCGAGCCGCTCCAGAGCCGCGAGCAGCCGGGGCAGGGAGTGGTTGGTGCCGACGTCGACGAAGGCGGCGCGTCCGCCCTCGACGACCAGGTGGCTGGCGTCGAAGCGGGGCCGCACGAAGCCGGTGTCGATCGCGTGGATGCCGTGGCCGTGGGCGACGACGTCTTCGGGGGCGAGCGGGGGCATCTCAGAGCTCCAGGAACATCACGTGGGCGCCCACGTAGCCGTGGACGTCGTGGCGGAACACGCCGGGCAGGGTGGCGAGGATGCGGAAGCCGAGCTTCTGCCACAGCTTCACCGCCGCCGTGTTGGTCTCGACGACGAGGTTGAACTGCATCGCGCGGAAGCCGAGCCGGCGGGCTTCCGCGATCGAGTGGCGGCCGAGGGCTTCGCCGACGCCGTGGCCGCGGACCGCGTTCGCGACGGCATAGGAGGCGGTGGCGACGTGCGCGCCGCGGCCCATCCACTGCGGCTTCATCAGGTACACGCCGGCGACCTGGCCGCCCAGTTCCGCCGTGACGACGTGCGCCTTCGGCTGGAACCAGTAGGCGACCAGCTCCTCGTCGGTCATCTCGGCGGTGTGCGGGTAGACGCCGCCGTCGGCGATCAGCTCGCGGGTGATCGCGACGATCGCGGGCGCGTCGTCGCGGGTCGCGGCGCGCAGCAGGGTGTCGGCCATGCCCCGCCATCTTCGCCCCGACCGGCCGCCGGCGCGAAGCGCCTTGACCCCCGGTTGCGGGGAGCGTAGCTTCCCGCCTCCATGCCGAGCGGTGCTGTCCCCGGTTCGCCCGTGCCCCGCGAGCGGGCGAGCTGGGCGCTGCTGCTGGTGATCCTCGGGCTGGCCGCGGCGCTGCGTTTCACCGGCCTCGGCTGGGGGCTGCGCCACGAGCCCCACATCGACGAGCGGGTGTTCGTCGAGGCGGTCGAGCAGATGCTCGTCGAGCGCGATCTCGACCACCGCTTCTACCAGTACCCGGGCCTGATGTTCTACCTGCTGGCGCCCGTGCTGGCGCTGTTCGATCCGCCCCCGTTCGGCGCGACGGCGTACCTCGCCGCCCGCGGCCTGATCGCCGCCTTCGGCGTGCTCGGCGTGTTCCTCGGCTACCGGCTCGGCCGCACCCTCGGCGGCGAGCGCGCGGGGCTGTTCGCGGCGCTCGTGCTCGCGGTCTCGCCCGCGGACGTGCACTCGGCCCACATGCTGCGCCCCGACGTGGCGCTGCAGGTGCTGGCGACGGCCACCCTGCTGGCCTGCTGTCGCCTCGGTGCTCGCGTGGGCGACGACGTGCGGGCCGGCGCGTGGCTGGGGGCGGCGCTGGCGCTCAAGTTCTCCGCGGTCTTCCTGGTGCCGGCCTACCTGGCCGCGCGCGCCCTGCGGCCCGGGCCGCGGGTGAAAGGTGTCCTCGCAGCCGGCGTGACCGCTGCCGTCGCCTTCGCCCTGCTCAGCCCGTACGCGCTGCTGCACCTGTTCGACTTCGTCGGCGGCGTGCGCGAGCAGGTCGTCCACCACTACCAGGGTGACCAGACCTCGACCTCGACGCTCGGCTTCTACCTCGGCCACCTCGCGCGCACGCTGGGACCACTCGCCGCCGCGCTCGCCGCCGTCGGCGCGTGGCAGCGCCGGCGCGACCCGCTGACCGCGGCCGTGCTCGTCCAGGTCGGCGCGACGGTGGCCGTGCTCTCGACGGCGGACACCCGTTTCATGCGACACCTCGTGCCCTCGCTGGGCGGGCTGGCGGCGCTCGCCGGCGTCGGCTTCGTGGCCGTGAGCGAGCGCTTCCAGCGCCTGGCACTGCCGCTGGCGCTGGCGGCGACGCTGCTGCCGCTGTCGCACGCGGTCGCGTACGTCCGCGACGTGGCCCGGCCGAGCACGTGGGACCGCAGCGCCGACTGGATCGCCGCCCACGTCCCCGAGGGCTCGAGGGTGCTGACCAGCCAGCCGCTGGGTCTGGAGTCGGGCCGCCACGAGGCGTTGCGCGCCACGGGCGACGCCCGCCTCGACCGCCTGCTGGCCCTCGAGGTCGAGCTCGTCGTGTGGGACGAGGGGTCGGCGCCTTCGGTGGTCGCCGGTTTCGAGACCCGCCAGGTGGTCGACCCGTTGGGAGCGGCCAACGGCCGGCGGATGACGTTGCTGGCGGCTCCCGCCGCGCTGCGTCCCCGCTACGAGCGGCTGAAGCTGGGCGTGGACGCGCTCAGCAGCTCGGAGCCCGGTCTCGCCCTGGAGCCGCTCGTCGACGGCGCCCCGGCCTCGTTCGTGCTCTTCCCGCCGCAGCCGACGACCCGCTGGGTCCAGGTCGAACTCGGAGCGGCGCACCGCGTCGCGCGGGTGGAGCTGGGCCTGGGGGCGAAGGCGCGCACGGCGCGCAGCGGCGTCGAGCTGCAGGTGCGACGGCCGGAAGGCGGCTGGCGCAAGGTCGAGGTGGTCGACGCGCGGCCGCACCCGGCGCTCCAGGCGCGCGCGCGCGGGCTCTCGCGGCTGATGCTGCTGGAGCCGACCGAGACGACCGCGCTGCGACTCGTCTACGACGGGCGCAAGGGCTGGCCGCTGGCGGAAGTCCTCGTCGACGTCGTCTCGGAGTAGCGGCGCCGCCAGCTCAACCGAGCACCCGACTGAGCCCCTGATAGGTGACGAAGGCGGCGCTCCACGCCAGCGCCGTCATGTACACGAACTGGAAGGCCGCGAAGGCCCACGAGCCCGTCTCGCGGCGGGTCACGGCCTGGGTCGGCAGGCACTGCATCGCGAGCGCGAAGAAGACCAGCAGCGACGCGGCCGTCGCGGTGTCGAACAACGGCCGGCCGTCGGGCCGGCGCTGGGCGCGCAGCGCCTCGCGCAGGCTGGCCGACTCCGCCTCGTCTTCGCCGACGGCGAACACGACGGCCAGCGTGGACACCAGCGTCTCGCGCGCCGCGAACGAGCTGAGCACGCCGATGTCGATCCGCCAGTCGAAGCCGAGCGGTGCGAACAGCGGCTCGATCGCCTTGCCGACGCGGCCGGCCGCCGCGTGCTCGAGCCGGGTGGGCGCTTCCAGCGTGGCCGCCCGCGCGTTGCCCTCCGCGGAGCCCGTGGCGCGGGCCGCCGCCGCTTCTTCGCGGGCGGCCGCGGGCATCGCCGCCGCCAGCTCCGCGTCGGACAGCTTGGGGTAGGTCGACAGCGCCCACATCCCGATCGAGATCAGCAGGATCACCGTGCCTGCCTTCTGCAGGAACACTGCCCCGCGGTCGAAGGCGGCCATCGCCGCGTCGCGCAGGCTCGGCATCTTGTAGGTCGGCAGCTCCAGCACCAGCGGCTGGCTCTCGCCCTTGAGCAGGCTGCGCTTGAAGACGAAGGCCATCGTCAGCGCCGCGACGATGCCGAGCGCGTAGGCGCCCGCGAACATCGCGCCGCCCAGCAGCGGCTGGCCGGCGAACAGCAGCGCCGCGATCATCGCGTAGACCGGCAGCCGCGCCGAGCAGGTCAGCAGCGGCAGCACCAGGATGGTGACCAGGCGGTCGCGGCGGTCCTCGATCACCCGCGTCGACATCAGCGCCGGGATCGCGCAGGCGTGGGCGGAGAGCATCGGCACGAACGCCTTGCCGGGCAGCCCGACCTTGCCCATCAGGCGGTCCATCACGAACGCCGCCCGCGCGAGGTAGCCGCTGTCCTCGAGCAGCGAGAGCAGGAAGAAGAGCAGGCAGATCTGGGGCAGGAAGACGAGCACGCCGCCGACGCCGCCGATCACGCCGTCGACCACGAAGCTGCGCAGGTCGCCGTCGGGCAGCCGCGCGCCGATGCCGTCGCCGAACGCGGCCACCGCCCTTTCGATCGCGCCCATCGGCAGCTCGGCGAGGCCGAACAGGATGACGAACAGCGCGGCCATCACGACCGTGAACGCGACGAGCCCGGCGACCGGGTGGGCCAGCACGCGGTCGAGGGCGGCGGTGCGGCGGGCGGAGAGGTGCGGCGCACCTTCGCTGGCGCGGGTGGCGACATCCTCGGCCCAGTCGAAGCGGGCGGCGTTGTGGGCGCAGCCGGCGCAGTTGGAGCAACTGCCCTGGGCCAGCGCGGGTGGCAGCGGCGCGGTGGTGGCCGTGCCGGCGAGCAGCGGCTCCAGCGCCTCCACCAGCGCGGGGATGCCCGTGCCCGCTCGGGCGCTGATCGCCACGACCGGCGCACCCAGCTCGCGCTCGAGGGTCGCGGTGTCGACGCGCAGGCCCTCGGCCCCGGCCAGGTCGCTCATGTTGAGCGCGATCACCAGCGGCACGCCCAGCTCGCGGACCTGGCCGACGAGGTAGAGGTTGCGCGCGAGGTGGGTCTGGTCGACGACGACGATCGCCGCCGTCGGCTTGCGGTGGCCGTCGTTGCCGAGCAGCGCGTCGCGGCTGACCCGCTCCTCGAGCGAGCCGGCGTTGAGGCCGTAGAGGCCGGGCAGGTCCAGCACGTCGACCCGGCGGCCGCCGGCGATCAGCGTGCCCATCCGGCGCTCGAGCGTCGTGCCGGGGAAGTTGGCGGTCTTCGCGCGCAGGCCGGTCAGCCGGTTGAACAGCGTGGTCTTGCCGGTGTTCGGGTTGCCGATCAGCGCGATCATCGGCCGGGCGTGTGGCGCGGAGGGGTGCGGAGCGGGCAGCGAGGAAGAAGTGGACAGGGGACCCACGGGTCAGTCTCCGGTGCGGACGCGGATGGCGCGCGCCAGCGAGGCGGCGAGGCCGATGCGCGTGCCGAGCACGCGCACGATCAGCGGGTCGCCGGTCTTGGCGACCTCGACGGTGCGGCCTGCGCACAGGCCCATCACCTCCAGCCGGGCCAGGTCGAGGTCGCGGGCGTCGATCGCCTCGATCCGCGCCGGCTGGCCCTCGGGGAGGGTCGCGAGGTCGCAAGTGAAATCGACTTTCATCTTCCAACATTAAAGCAAACCTCGGGCCAGGATGGGAGAGGGTCCGAGTTGCCCGCTGCGATCGCGTTAAAATATTGAAAAGATTGCAGTTAATGGGGCCGTGTGCTCGGGGCGACGAACGCGCGAACCATACCGTGGCGCTGCGCGACCGCAGCGCTTTCGCGGCGGGGCGGCGAGGGTTGTGGCTTTTGCGCGCCCTGGCGGCCTACTTCGCCGGCTCCGGCGCCGCCGCCTTCTCTGGGACCGCAGGGTTCGCGAAGGCCGGGGCCGGGCCGCCGAAGAGGTGGTGGTCGAAGAAGTCGAGGTTGTGGCGGATCACCGCCCGCATCGCCTTCGGCTTGGTGATGCCGTGGCCGAAACCCTTGTACACGACCAGCGACGCCGGCACTCCGCGATCCTCGAGCCCCTGCCGCAGCTCGTAGGCGTTGGCGATCGGCACCCGGCGGTCGTTCTCGCCGTGCTGGATCAGGGTCGGCGTCTTCGCGCCCTTGATGAAGGACATCGGCGACGTCTTGCGGTAGACCTCGGGGTCGTCCGCGGGATCGTCGCCGAGGTAGTGGATCGTGAACGGCGTGATGTCGGTGTTGTAGTAGTAGGTCGCCCAGTTGGAGATGCCGGCGCCGACGGAGATCGCCTTGAAGCGGGTCGTCGTGGTGGTCAGGAACGCCGAGATGTAGCCGCCCTGGCTCCAGCCCATCGAGCCCAGTCGCTCCGGGTCGACGAAACCCTGCTCGACGAGATGATCGATGCCGGACAGCACGTCCCAGGCATCGCCCACGCCGAGGTTCTTCTCGTTCAGGCGCCGGAAGCGCTCGCCGTAGCCCGCGCTGCCGCGGTAGTTGACCTTCAGCACCAGTGCTCCCTTCGCGGCGAACAGGTCGCTCGGGTAATAGCGCAGGTCGGGCTGCAGCAGCACGGGGCGATCGGTCCCGGTCGGGCCGCCGTGGATGACGGTGACCAGCGCGTACTTGCGCTTCGGGTCGAAGTCGGCGGGCTTGATCAGCACGCCTTCGATCTCCTCGCCGTCCTGGCTCTTCCAGCGCACCAGCTCGCGGGTACCCAGCCGGAAGCCCTTCGCTTCTTCGCCGATCGCCGTCACGGCCCGCGGCGTGAACGGCGCGAGTGCCGTGACGTGGACCTCGGGCAACGATGTCGGCGAGCCGGAGACGAACGCGACCTTCTTCGCGTCCTTCGACAGCGAGTACGAGAAGCCGATGCGGTCCGCCGGCTCGCTCAGGCGCACGGCCTTGCCGGTGGCCGCGTCGAGCCGGAACAGGTGCGAGGCGGTGCGCTGCGAGGCCTGGAACCAGAGCCCGGCCGCGTTCCACTCCAGCAGGTTGGGGTCCTCGTCGAAGGCGTCGGTCAGCGAACGTGGCGTGCCGCCGCCCGCATCGACGACCGCGATCCGGGTGTTGGCCGCCCACGTCACCTCGCGGCCCATCGTCGTCTCGAACGCGAGCTGCTTGCCGTCCGGCGACCACACCGGCCCGGCGTCGGGCCCCGGCCACGACACGATCGCCTTCACGCCGTCGTCCTTCAGGTCGAGCACCCAGACGTCGCTGGTGTGGCCCTGGACCAGGTCGGGCTTGCGGGTCGCGGCGAAGGCGATGCGCTGGCCATCGGGCGCCCACGAGAACGACGCCACGCTGCGCTCGTGACCCCTCGTGCGCGCGGCGCCCGCGACCGGCGCCTTCAGTGCCGCGGCCACGTCGAAGGTGGAGAGCTGGACGAACGCGTCATCGCCGCGCACGACCTCGAAGTCGCCGTAGTGGTCCTTGCGCGCCTTCTTCTCCTTGCTCTCGGGCTCGGCTGCCGTGAACGCGATCTTGGTCCCGTCCGGTGACCACTCGAACGCGCTGACCGCGGTCTCCGACTTCGTGAGCTGGATCGCCTCGCCGCCGTCGGCGCGCAGGGCGAAGACCTGGTTCTTGTCGCCCGCCCGCGGCGACAGGAACGCGATCCACTGCCCGTCCGGAGACCACGCGGGCGCGGTCGAAGACTTCTCGCCACGGGTGAGCTGGACCGCGCTGCCCGCGGGTGCTTCGGCCCTGGCCAGGAACAACTGGGTGACGAAGGCGTCCTTCTCGAAGTCGGCGCGGGTCACGCCGTACACGACCCGGGTGCCGTCCGGCGAGAGCGCGACCGCGCCGAGGGTGGGGAAGCGCACGAGCTCGTCGACCTCGGGTACGCGGCGCTCGGGCGCGGCGGGCGGTGCGGCCAGCGCCGGCAGCGGGGCCAGGGCGCCGGCGAGGGCGAGCGACAGGGCGATGCGCATCAATACCTCCAGCTCGTCAGGTCGGCGCCTGCGGGGGCGCTCTTCAGGATCCGCTCGACGATCTTCGGCGCGAACATCTGGTGGTAGCGCAGCCGCGAGAGCGCGTTGGGGCGGGCGGGATCGCCGTTCCAGCAGTGTTCCGCGCGGTCGCCGTAGGCCACCTCGCCGCCGTACGGCGGGTTCTTCGTCGACACCAGGAACTCCTCGGCCGTGTAGACCGCGTTGTTCAGGTAGTAGTTGTCCATGTCGCCGACGTAGAGGTGGACCTTGCCGGCGAGCTTCGCGCCGAGCCCCTTCTCCCAGTCCCGCTTCATGATGTGGACGAGGTCGAAGTTCTCGCGCCAGTGGTGCGCGACCTCGCGGTCGATCACGCCCGTGCGCTTGTCGAAGATCGGCTTCGGGTAGCCGTCGGGCCCGACCGGCGAGTAGACCGCCTGCCAGATGTCGAACTGGCCGCCCGAGCGGCTGTTCGGGCCGAGCACCAGCTCCATCCGGTTCATCTGCTCCATCGTCGCGCTCACGTGGCCGAGCCAGTTGCGGTGCGCCGGCCGGGCCACGGTCTTCCACGGGCCGCGCGCGAAGAACGCGTTCTCGTCTGCGTAGATGTCGGTCGTGACGTAGTGGCGGAAGTCGATCGGGTCGGGGCAGGCCGCGTAGCAGCCGTTGAACTCGTCGGGGTAGAGCACCTGGGCGGCCAGCGCTTCCCAGCCGCCGGTCGAGCCGCCGTACATGAACCGCGCCCAGCCCTGGCCGAGGCCGCGGTACGTCTTCTCGATGTGCGGGATCAGCTCGCGCACGATCGCGTCGCCGTAGGGGCCCAGGTTCTGCGAGTTCACCGCGTACGAGTCGTCGTAGTACGGGTTCGCGTGCTGGATCTCGATCAGCAGGAAGCGCGGGAAGCCCGGGCCCGTCCAGTCCTTGTAGAACTGGTGCGCCGCCTCCTGCTCGATGCGGTTGTAGCCGGCGAGCTTGAAGCGCGCCGAGTAGTCGGGCTTCAGGTCGGGGTCGGGCGGCTGCTCGCGGAAGCCCTCGAGGTCGTGCGAGAAGTGGCCGTGGTTGATCACCAGCGGGTAGCGCGCGCCCGGGTGCTCGTCGAAGCCGGCCGGCAGCAGCACGTGGGCGCCGAGGTACATGTCGCGGCCCCAGAACTTCGACAGCAGCTCGCTGCGGATCCGCACGTGCTTGATCCACTTCGTGTCGGCCGGCGGCTCGATCACGGGGATCACCTGGTCGAGCGCGATCCGCAGTGTCTCCGGTTTCGCGGGATCGATCAGGACCTTGCGCGGCGTGCTGTACAGGTTGCCGGGCGCCCGGCTCCACTGCTGGCCCTCGCCGCGGTCCATCGGCAGCTTCACGACGTGACCGTCGCTGCGGCGGAAGGTCTCGTAGCGGTGGAGCAGGGCCTGCACGTTGTAGGTGCCCTTCGGCACCTGGGCGAGGCTGTCCAGCGGGTAGCCGAGCACGGCGGCGTCGAACATCGCCTCGGCCCCGGGCTTCCAGCCGTCGACGTCGATCCCGAACACCTGCTGGCTGTGCAGCGACGTGTCGCTGACCTGGAAGCGCGGCTCCGACGAGTCGTCGGTGGAGAGCAGCAGCAACAGCCGGCCATCGGCCGAGTCCGCCGCGAGCGACGCGGGAAAGCTCACCGCAACCCGTGGTCCGGCGCTCCCGGCGTCGGCGTGCGCGCCCCAGACGAGTCCCGCCACGACCAGCGCCCGGCTTACCTCGCGTCGCATCGCCCCTCCTCCAGAACCGCCCGTTCCGTCGCCCCGATCCTACGCCTCGCGCCCCGCGAGATACTCGACGCGGAGGTTGCCGATGACCGCGACGGCTCCTTGTCTGGCCGACTTCCCGCTGCGGGCGCACGAAAAACTGCGTTACGCCGACACCGACCGCCAGGGGCACGTCAACAACGCCGTGTTCGCGACGATGCTGGAGACGGGCCGCGTCGAGCTGCTGCTGGCCTCCGGCGAGCTGCTGTGCGAGCCGGGCTGCGCGTTCGTCATCGCCAGCCTGCAGGTCGACTTCCGTGGCGAGATCACCTGGCCGGGCCGGGTCGAAATCGGCACGCGGGTGGCCGTGGTGGGCCGCAGCTCCGTGACGCTCGAGCAGGCGCTGTTCCAGCACGAGCGCTGCGTCGCCACGGCCCGCAGCGTGATCGTGCAGGTGAGTGAGGCGACGCGCCGCTCGGAGCCGCTGGGCGCGGCCGCGGCGCGGCGGCTCGGCGAACTCGGCCCGGCCCGCTGAGAGCGTCTCCACAGCCCGGCCGTGACACGAGTTCGCCGGGCGCTCAGCCGCCCGGCCTTCAGTGCCCCGTCGGCCCGCCGTTGGGGGCGCGCTCGTAGACAACGCGTCCACCGACCACGGTCGTCTCCACCTTCACGGAACCGATCCTGTGCGCGGGAATCGCGAAGACGTCCTCCGACAGGACGACGAAGTCGGCGAGGCGGCCGGGTGCGAGGCGTCCTTTCTCGTGCTCCTGGAACTCCGCGTAGGCGGAGCCCTCGGTGTAGGCCGCGATCGCCTCCGCCACCGTGATCTTCTGCTCGGGAATCCAGCCCTGCGGATGGCGGCCGTCGAGCGTCGCCCGCGTCACCGCGGCCTGCAGCGTCTGCATCGGGTCGAGGTCGGCGACGAACCAGTCGGTGCCGATCGCCAGCCGGGCGCCGGCGTCGAGCAGCGAGCGGAATGCGTAGGTCGTGCGGGCGCGTTCGGCGCCGATGCGAGCGTCCGCCCAGCGCCCGTCGTCGACCGCGTGGTAGGGCTGGACCGAGGCGATCACCGGCAGCCGCGCGAAGCGGGCGAAGTCGGCGGCGGCGATGTGCTGCGCGTGCTCGATCCGCAGCCGGCGATCGCGCGGCCCGTTCTGCGCGATCAGCGCCTCGTAGAGGTCGAGCACCGTCGCGATCGCGCGGTCGCCGATCGCGTGGGTACACAACTGGAGCCCGGCGGCGTCGGCCTTCTGCAGCCGCTCGCCAGCCGCGTCGAGCGACTGGAACTCGTCGGCGAACAGGCCCCGGGTCGAGCGATCGTCGGCGTAGGGCTCGAAGAACAGCGCGGTGGTGGAGCCGAGCGAGCCATCGGCGAAGCCCTTGACCGCGCCCAGCCGCAGCCACGGCGAGCCGAAGGCGCGGCCGAGGCCGACCTGGGCGAGCTGTTCCCAGCGCAACTGCGAGGCCACCGCGTGAATGCGGAGCGTCAGCTCGCCGCGCTCGAGCAGCTCGGCGTAGGCCGCAACGTCTTCGGCCGACGAGCCCATGTCCTGCACGCTGGTGACGCCCTTCGAGGCGGCGTAGCGCAGGCCCTCGCGCAGCGCACGCAGGCGCCCCTCGCGGCCGAGCGGCGGCACCTTCGCCTGCACCAGGCCCATGGCGGCGTCCTTCAGCACGCCCGTCGGCTCGCCGCGCGCGTCGCGCACGATCAGGCCGCCGGCGGGGTCGGGCGTCGACGCCGAGACGCCCGCGGCGCGCAACGCGGCGGAGTTGGCCAGCGCCATGTGGCCGTCGTAGCGGTGGACGAACACCGGGTGCGCCGGGGTCAGCGCGTCGACGTCCTGGCGCGTGGGCAGCCGTGGCGCTGCGAAGGCCTGGTCGTCCCAGTCGCCCCCGAGGATCCACTCGCCCGCGGGCAACGCCTGGGCCTGCGCAGCAATGCGGCGCGCGAACTCCGCCGGCGAGTCCGCGTCCTTCAGCTTGACCTGTGTGAGGCGCTGGCTGCCGTCGACCAGGTGCACGTGGGCGTCGTCGAAGCCGGGCAGCACGCGCCGGCCGCCGGCCTCCAGGGCGCGCGTGGCGGGCCCGCGCCAGGCAGCGATCTCGTCGTTCGAGCCCACCGCGACGATGCGCTCGCCGATGACGGCGAAGGCCTCGGCCTGCGGGCGCGCGGGGTCGTTGGTCCAGACCCGGGCGTGGGTCACGACCAGGTCGGCGCCGGGCCGTGAGTCGGCGTGAGCCGGGGCGCTGGCCGCGAAGGCGCCGGCGACGATCCAGGCGACCAGGACCAGGCAGGACGGAGCAACGGGAGCGGTGGCGTCGAGCATCACGGCGCATTGTCGCCCCGTCGGCGGTCCGCGGCGAGCGTTTCGCGTGCGTGCGGGCTATGGCTTGCGCGCGCCGCCCAGTTCGACCGCCAGCCGATAGATGTGGTCCAGCCCCTCGTAGAACGACGTCACGGGCAGGCGCTCGTTGAGGCCGTGGGCGTACATCTCCGACGCCTTCGCGAACAGTCCGGAGCTCGCGAACGTCGGGATGCCCGCGGTGCGGTAGACCTTGCCGTCCGTCCCGCCCGACTCGAGGTAAGGCACGACCGGCACACCGGGGTGGTCGTGATGCACCGCCCGCTCGATCGCGGCCATCACGTCCGGCCGCATCTCCGACACCGGGCTGGCCTCGGGCTTGTCGAGCGTCGTGATCTTCACGCCTTCGTCCGCGATCGCCGTCGCCAGCGCCTGGCGCACGTCCTCCACCGGCACGCCCGGGAAGATGCGGCAATTGACCGTCGCCTTCGCGGTCTGGGGCAGCGCGTTCTCGGCGTGGCCGGCCGCGAGCATCGTCGCCACGCACGTGGTGCGGGTGGTGCCCACGAACTCGGGCGACTTCGCGAGCGCCGCGGCGGCCGCGGCGTCGTTCGGATTCGCCGCGAACCGGCGCAGGGCGGCGCCCAGCTCGCCCTCCTGCGCCTGGCCCACGGCGCCCAGGTAGGCGCGGGTCAGGTCGTTCGACATGACGGGGAACCGGTAGGCCTCGACCCGGCCCAGCGCGCGCGCGAGCAGGTAGATCGCGTTGTCCGCGCGGGGGCGCGAGCTGTGGCCGCCGGGATTGGTCACCGTCAGCTCGAACGACGCGTAGGTCTTCTCGGCGCCCTGCACGAGATAGATGAGCGGCCGGCCGGTCGTCTCGTCGAGCAGACCGCCGCCGGCATCGGTGTTGATGGCGAACAGGGCGCCACGCACCCACTCGTGATCGGCGATCAGCCTGGTGGTTTCCATGGCCGTCTCCTCGTCGGCGACGAAGCCGAACACGAGGTCGCGCGCGGGCTGCAGCCCCTCGGCGCGCAGGCGCAGGATCGTGGAGACCAGCGCGACGACGCCGGCCTTGTTGTCGGTCGTGCCGCGGCCGTAGAAGTTGCCGTCCGCCTCGTCGAGCTGGAACGGGTTGCGCTCCCACTCCTCGGGGCGTGCGTCGACGACGTCCATGTGCGCGGAGAACAGGATCGACCTGCCGCGCTCGCGGCCGGGCACGCGAACGATCATCGCCCGCGCCTCGCCGTGATCGAGCGTCGCGATGTCGGCGGCCGGCACCCCGGCCTTCGTCAGCAGCTCGTGGAGAGAGGCCACCAGCGCCGGCGTCTGGGCGTGACCCGCGGACGTGCGGAAGGCGATGACTCGTGCGTAGATCTCGCGGGCCGCGGCGTCCTGGGGAGCCGCAGTCGCCAGGACCGGCGCGAAAGTGAACGCGAGCGCCAGGGCCGGCGGAATCAGTCGATCGAGCATGGGTCTCCTTTGGGTTGGCGCCGAGCATACCGGAGCCGCCACAATCGGGGACGTGGTCCCACTCGCGCCGGGTCTGCTGTTGCTGCACAAGCCGGTCGGTCCGACGAGCGCGTCGCTGGTGCGCGAGCTCGCCGCGCGGGCGACCGCCGCAGGCGGGCCGAAGCGGCCCCTGTGCCACGGCGGCACCCTCGACCCGTTCGCGCGCGGGCTGCTGATCGTCGCGGTCGGCCAGGCGACGCGGGTGGTGGACCTCGTCCACGACGTGCCCAAGGAGTACGAGGCGGTCGTCGCCTGGGGCGCGGAGACCGACAATGGCGACCCGCTGGGCGCCGTCGTCGCGACGGGCGAGGCCTCGGGCCTGGTGCCGGACGCGCTGGACGCGGCCCTCGTGGACCACGTCGGCTGGCGCGAGCAGGTGCCGCCGGCGACCTCGGCCCAGCGCGTCGACGGCGAGTACGCGTATCGCAAGGCGCACCGCGGCGAGGTGTTCGAGCTGCCGCCCCGCCGCGTGTTCCTGCACGAGGCGCACTGGCTCGAGCACGACCTGCCGCGGGCGACGAGCCGGCTGTTCCTGCGCTGCGGCCGCGGCTACTACGTCCGCTCCCTGGTCCGCGACCTGGGGCGCGCGCTCGGCTGCCGCGCCCACGTGGCCGCGCTCCATCGCACGGCGATCGGCCCCTGGCGCGACCCGGGTCCCGGCCCCGGTGTCGCGGTCAGCGGCGAGGCGCTCTTCCCCTGGCTGGCGGCACGCCCGCTGGCCGACGACGAGGCGCGCCACGTCGCGCAGGGCCAACCGATCGCACTCGGGGATCTCGTGACTCCGGCCTGGCAGGTCCCCGCGGGCTTCCCGGAGCCGGCCGGCCCGGTGCGAGCCCTCGCGGCCGGTCGGCTCGTCGCGCTGCTGCGGCGAGCCGACGACGGCCGCCTGGCGCCGTTCGCGAACCTGCGCGGCGGGCTGTAACTTCGTCACGCCATGCACGAGTCCCTGGTCTTCTCGATCCCCGCCTACGACGACCTCGCCGATGCCATCGCCGCGGCCGGCGGCTGGGAGCGCGGCGCCATCGAGCGCAGGCGCTTCCCGGACGGCGAGCACTACCGGCGGATCGAGACCAACCCTGCCGACCGCGACGTGATCCTGGTCGGTGGCACCGTCGACGACGAGGCGACGCTCGAGCTCTACGACCTCGCCTGCGGGCTCGTCACCTACGGCGCGTATCGCATGCGCCTCGTGATGCCGTTCTACGGCCACTCGACCATGGAGCGGTCGACGCGTCCCGGCGAGATCGTGACGGCGAAGACGCGCGCGCGCCTGCTGTCGTCGATCCCGGCCGCGAGCCGCGGCACCCAGGTCTTCCTGCTCGACCTCCACGTCGAGGCGGTCGCCCACTATTTCGAGGGTGGCATCCGCCCGATCCACGTCCACGGCAAGAAGCTGACCACCGCCGCGGCGCGCCGGCTGGGCGGCGACGATTTCGTGCTGGCGTCGACGGACGCCGGCCGCGCGAAATGGGTCGAGTCGCTGGCCGAGGACCTGGATGTCGACGCCGCGTTCGTCTACAAGCGGCGCACGTCGGGCCGCGCGACCGAGATCACCGGCGTGTCGGCGAACGTCGTGGGCCGCCGGGTGGTGATCTACGACGACATGATTCGCACCGGCGGTTCCCTGCTGGCGGCGGCGAAGGTCTACCGCGACGCGGGCGCCGTCTCGATCGACGTCGTCGCGACCCACGGCGTGCTGCCGGGGGACTCGCTGGCGAAGATCCGCAGCGCCGGCCTGCTCGGACGGATCGTGACGACCGACAGCCACCCGCGAGCCCGCGCGCTGGCCTCCGACTTCCTGCAGGTCGACAGCACGGCCGACCTGCTCACGGAGCACCTGAAGTCGAACGGGTAGGGTCCGCGGTGGGTGGAGAATCCAGTCGCAGAGGGGGCGCGATGAGAGCAGTCGGTTGGCGCGAGACCTTGCGGTCTTCGGCTGTCCTGGTGGGGCTGGCGGCGGGTGGGGGGACGGCGCTGGCTCAGGGTCCCGCGGGTGCCGCCGGGCAGTCCGCGGCTCCGCCGCAGGAAGCGGCGCTCGACCTGGCGCACGCCCAGGCGGGCGGCGTCACGCGGCTCACCGTCCCTCGCGGCCAGTTCCTGCTCCTGGTTTCACACCGCGCGCCGAGTGCGACCTACCGCGTCCGATCGAGCGGTCCCGAGGCCACGGAGAACAGCTTCTTCGGCGTCGACCCGGC
This sequence comes from Vicinamibacteria bacterium, assembly GCA_023701125.1. GTDB lineage: Bacteria > Acidobacteriota > Vicinamibacteria > Fen-336 > Fen-336 > WYBL01. The sequence continues at coordinate 31,469 of JAMPXO010000015.1, forward strand.
GCAGTTCCGGTTCGACGAGTCGCCGGCCGGCTGTGCGGCGTGGGCCGAGGTCCTGCAGGCGTTCCTGCGCGAGGGCGACGAGGCCGGCATGCCCGCGCGGATCGCCCAGGTCGACCGCGCCAGCGGCGAGTCGGCGTGTCCGACGGCGCGCCCGATGGCGGGCATCACGACCCTCGCCGCGGCCCAGTTCGGTCCCCTGACCGTGGCGGTGGGAGGGCGCACCTCCCTGACCGTCGAGCGTCTCGATGCCGCGCAGGGGGTCGTCAAGGCCTGGCAGGTCGAGGTGGAGGGACCGGCGCGCGAGCCCGACTGGAGCCGGGGAAGCGAAAGCGAGTGGCTGGTGGCCGAAGTGCTGAGCGACGTGGCCCGGCTGGTCGAGTTCGCGAAGCGCGGCACGCTGGGCACCGGCGCGCTCGAGGCGCGGCCGGTCGACGGGGTCGACCAGCCACCCCGCTTCAGCGTGCGGTGGCGTTCCGAGACGCTGCGACTGTCCCCGGCCGAGTTGGCGATCGACGGCCACATCTGGGCGCCACGGACCTACTCGAAAGTGGCGGCCGGCTGGCTCGCCGAGGCCCGGCTGCGACCGCGGCTCGCCGGGGAGTGGCCTCCGCTGGTGCCCCGGATGACGGACCTGAGGCCGGGGACGCTGGCGGAGGAGAACGCACGCCTGTCGGGCCGACTGGCTGACGCGCCGCTCGATCCCCGCGGTCACGAGCAGGCGGCCTTCCTGTTGGGCGTGGCGGCCTGGCGCGAGCAGGCGGGCCGCTACCAGGACCTGCGACCGGCCCTGTCCGCGATGACCGCCCACCTGGCCCTGGCCACCGCCTTGCGGGGCCAGGCGGGGAGCCCGAGCGCGGAGGGGCTGCTGGCCGAAGCGATGATCGAGGTGCTGGCGGAACGACTGGTCCCCGCGCGCGCCGTCCTCGAAAGCCTCGGCCGTTCGCTGAACCAGCCCGCCGAGCGCTCGTGGCTCCGGGCGCTTGCGTTGCGCGCCCAGGTCGCGCCCGTAGCGCTCGCGCCCCCCGCGGACGACAGCGTGCTGGTGCAGGTGGAGTTCGCCCGCAGGCTGCGGGTCGATGCCGGCGGATCGGCGCTGCTCGGCTTCGTCGCGGACCACGAACGTGCGCCCGCCACGGCCTGGCCGCGGGTCGTGCTGGCCGCCTACGGTGGCGGTGTGGAGGCGGGCAATCGTTTCGCCGAGACCGGTGTCCAACTGGAGTTGGAAGAGGCGCGAACGCTGCTCGGCGTGCTCTCCGACGAGCCGCCCGCGGTGGTCACCGCGATCCGACAGGCGCTGGACGCCGCGGGTGGGCGACTGGGCCCTGGCCCGCGGCCGCAGGTGGCCTCGCGCGCGTTCTGGGCGGCCGGCGCCGAACGCCAACTCCTGGAGATGGTCGGTGCGCACTGGGGCCACCTCCGACACGTGCTCGGCCTGGAGGCCGAGGCTCGCGCCGTGGCGCGGCAGTACGCGCAGTGGCTGGAGCCCCTGCCGCTGTTCCCGCTGCTGGCGCTCCAGGTGGCCGAGGAGCGGCAGGAGGCCCGACCCTGCGAGGCCGTGCAGCAGCGCCTGCTGGCGCGGCGGCCGGAGCTCGTCTCGGCGGCCCACTGGGTCCGCTCCGTCGGCCGCTGCCTGGCGCTGGCGGCGGCGGGCCAGGCGACGCTACCCACGGCCTGGTTCGCACCCGCGTTGCCGCCGGGGACGGCCTTCGACAACGAACCCCGGCTGCGGAGCCGGGAGCTCGCCCTTCGCCTGGCACCGGAGTCGGTGGCCCGCCTGCGCGAGCTGGCGCCGCGGTCTACGGCCGTCATCGAAGCGCAGGCCCGGCGCGTCCTGGGCCGGGCTCCCACCGCGGCCGACATCCGCGAGGCCTGGGGAGAGGCGACGGATCGAAGTCGCCCCGCACTGCTGGCCCTGTTGGCGCTCGACCCGCAGGACGGCGAGAGGCTGCGCCTGGGGGCCCGGCTCTGCGACCTGGAAGCGGAGCAATGCCTGACCTACGGCAACGAGCTGGCGCGCAGCGATCCGGACGCCGCTGCGGTGGCGCTCGAGCGCGGGCTGGCCACGGCGCGCGACCGGATCCAGGTGGCCAACAGCACCTGGTGGCTGGTGGATTACTACCTCGACAACGGGCGCGAGAGCGACGCGTTGCGGGTCGCGGCCGAGTCCGCCGAGACCTGGTCGGGCCAGGGCCTGCTGACCCAGGCGCGCGTGTTCGAGCGGCTGGGCCGCCTCGAGCAGGCCCAGGCAGTCTATCGCCGGCTCCAGGAACGCTACCCGACGGAACGGGCCCTCGACTGTTTCCACGTCCGCCAGGCCCAGCGTTCGCCCGCGGGACCCTACGCGCAGGCGGGTCTTCAGGCTCGGCAGGCCCTGTTCCCGAAGGGGCTCGAGTCGAAGCCCATCGCCGCCTTCGCCGTGATCCCGAGCCCGCGTCGCAACCAGAATTTCTTCCTCGACGCCGAGCGGTTCAAGGAGGGCTACAGGCCGCTGGGGGCGCAGGTGGGAGACGTGGTCCGCGCGGTCCACGGCTACGAGATCTGGAACGCCGAGCAGTACGCCTGTGCGCGCTCCCTGCAGGACTCGGACGTCCTGCGGTTGGTGGTGCAGCGCGGCAGGAACCTGCTCGAACTGCAGGCTCCATTCCTGCGGGTGAAGTACGGGCCGGTGACGCCGCGGAGGTGAACGGGGCCGCGCGCTACCCGGCCAGCGCCGCCTGCAGCGCCGCGGCCGCGGCGCCGCGGTCGAGCCTGCGGCCGAGATCGATCAGCGCGGCCTCGATCGCGTCGACCGTGCGGACGAGCATCTCCGGCCGGGTGATCGCGTAGCCCATGTGGCCGACGCGGAAGTACTCGCTGCGGCGCAGCGGGTGGAGACCGCCGGCGACGACCACGCCGTGCTCGAGCACCTTGCCGACCAGCGCCGCGTCGACGCCCTCGGGGTAGAGCAGCGCCGACAGCGTGCTCGCGCGCAGCTCGGGCTTCGCGACCAGCGAGCGCAGGCCGAGCGCGTCCCAGGCCGCGGCCAGCGCGCAAGCCGCGCGGCCGTGCGCGGCCCAGCGCGCTTCCATGCCGCCCTCCAGGACCTCGCCGAGGCCCGCGTCGAGGGCGAGGATCAGCGACGTGGCGGGGGTCGCGAAGTAGGCCGGACGGCCCCCCTCGTAGGCCTTCATCACCGGCATCCACTCGTGCCAGTCGAGGCTCATCGGCACCGGCGTCGCGAGGGCCGCGCGGCGCTCCAGCGCGCGCGGGCCGGCCACCAGCAGTGCCAGGCCGGGCGGCAGGCCGATCGCCTTCTGCGAGGCGGTCAGGTACACGTCGGCGTCCCACTCCTGCATCCGGAAGCGCTCGCCGGCCGTTGCGCACACGCCGTCGAAGACCGAGAGCGCGCCGCGCTCGCGGGCCAGCCGCGCAAGCGGTTGCGGGTCGACGCGCACGCCCGTCGAGGTGTCGACGTGGGTGACGAACACGGCGCGCGCGGGCGTGCCCGCCGCGGCCAGATCGTCGAGGGCCGCGGCCACCGCCGCCGTGCAGGGCGCATCCCCGGGCTCGGCCGTGACGCTGGCGAGGCTCGCGCCACGCCGGCGCAGCATCTCGGCCATGCGGTCGGAGAAGTAGCCCGTGTGGACCACCACCACCGCGTCGCCGGGAGCGACCAGGTTGGCGACGGCCATGTCCATCGCCGTGGTGCCCGAGCCGGCCACGACGAACGGCTGGCTGTCGTCGGACGCGCACCACACCGCGCGCATCCGCGTGAGCGCCCTTCCGAACGCGGCCATCACGGGCTTCGAGAGGTGGCCGGGAGGCGGCCCGGAGGCCGCGGCTCGCACGGCGGGGGAGATCTCGATCGGGCCGGGGATCATCAACAGCGGCGAGTCACTCATGGCGCGCCGACTCTACCAGCGCCGGCGAAAACGGGGTCCGATGGCCCGTGATATGGTGACCCATATGAAGACGACCATCGAGATTGCCGACACCCTGCTGGCGGAGGCGCGGCAGGTGGCCGAGCGGGACGGCACGACGCTGCGCGAGCTGGTCGAGTCCGGCCTGCGGGCCTGTCTCGAGCAGCGCCAGCGCCCGCCCGCCCGCGTGCGGCTGGTCACCTTCAAGGGCAAGGGGCTGCACCCCGACGTGGTCGAGGGCGGCTGGGAGCGGATTCGCGAGAAGGCCTACGAGGGCCACGGCGCGTGATCGCGGTCGACACCAACCTGCTGGTCTACGCCCACCGCCAGGACTCGCCGTGGCATGCGGAGGCGCATGCCGTGCTGAGCGAGCTGGCCGGCGGCACGGCGCCGTGGGGCATTCCGTGGCCCTGCCTGCACGAGTTCCTGGCCGTCGTTACCCATCTCCGCATCTACCAGCCGCCGACGCCGCTGGCGACCGCGTGCAAGGCCGTCGACGCGCTGCTCGCCTCCTCGAGCGTCGTCCTGCTTGCCGAGGGCCCCGGCTACTGGCCGGCCCTGCAGAAACTGCTGCTGGCGGCCCGGACCTCCGGGCCCCAGGTCCACGATGCGCGGATCGCGGCGCTGTGCCTCAGCCACGGCGTGCGCGAGCTGTGGACGGCCGATCGCGACTTCGGCCGCTTCCCGACCCTGCGCACCCGCAACCCCCTCGCCGAAAGGACGGACCGTTCGTGATCTCGCTCGCTCGTGTCTCCAAGCAGTACGGCCGGCAGCTCCTGTTCGTCGACGCCTCGTTCCAGTTGAACCCCGGCGAGAAGGTGGGCCTGGTCGGCCCCAACGGCGCCGGCAAGACGACGATCTTCCGCGTGATCGTCGGCGAAGAAGGCGTCGACGAGGGCGAGGTCTCGGTCCCGAAGAAGCTGACCATCGGCTACTTCAAGCAGGACGTCGAGGAGATGAAGGGCCGCAGCGTGCTCGACGAGGCGATCGCGGGCAGCGGCCGCGTCGGCGACCTCCACCACGAGCTGGAGGAGCTCCAGCAGGCGATGGGGGACCCCGACCGCGCGGACGAGATGGACAAGATCCTCGAGCGCTTCGGCCACGTCCAGGAGGAGTACGACCACCTCGGCGGCTACGCGCTCGAGGCGCAGGCGCGCGAGATCCTGCTCGGGCTCGGCTTCGACGAAGAGCGCATCGAGGGCGACGTCGGCGCGCTGTCGGGCGGCTGGAAGATGCGGGTGGCGATGGCCCGCGTGCTGCTCGGCAAGCCCGACGTGCTGCTGATGGACGAGCCCACCAACCACCTCGACCTGGAGTCGATCCTGTGGCTGGAGAACTTCCTCAAGAACCACCCGGGCGCCTTGCTGATGACGTCGCACGACCGCGACTTCATGAACCGGATCGTGACCAAGATCGCGGAGATCGACGCCGGCGAGATCACCGTCTACTCGGGCGATTACGAGTTCTACGTGCGCGAGCGCCAGATCCGCGAGCAGAACCAGGAGGCGGCGTTCGCGCGGCAGCAGGCGATGTTCGCCAAGGAGCAGCGCTTCATCGACCGCTTCGCGGCTCACGCCGCCAAGGCCGCCCAGGTCCAGAGCCGGGTCAAGGCGCTGGACAAGATCGAGAAGGTGGAGCCGCCGCGCAAGCGGGTCGTGGTCAGCTTCGACTTCCGGACCCCGCCGCGCTCGGGCGAGGAGGTGCTGACGCTCGCGGGCGTCGGCAAGGCCTACGGCAAGCGGGTCGTGCACGAGGACCTGAGCCTGGTCATCCGCCGCGGCGAGCGCTGGTGCGTGATGGGCAAGAACGGCGCGGGCAAGACGACGCTGCTGAAGATGGTGGCGGGGGCGCTGGCGCCGGACCAGGGCGAGGTCAAGATCGGCGCCTCGGTCAAGATGGGCTACTTCGCGCAGCAGTCGCTGGAGCTGCTGAACCCGGAGCTGACGATCTGGGAGCAGTTCCAGCAGGACTTCCCGAGAGACACGATCGGCGCGCTGCGCGGCCTGCTGGGGGCCTTCCAGTTCAGCGGCGACGACGTGGAGAAGAAGGTGCGGTCCCTCTCCGGCGGCGAGCGCTCGCGACTGGTGATGGCGCGGATGCTGTTCGACCCGCCCAACTTCCTGGTCCTCGACGAGCCCACCAACCACCTCGACCTGGCCACCAAGGAGATGCTGGTGGAGGCGCTGAAGGACTTCGAGGGCACGATGCTGTTCGTGTCCCACGACCGCGCCTTCCTGCGCGGCCTCAGCAACCGGGTGATCGAGCTGGGCGGCGAGAGCGGCACGGAGGTCGCGCCCCACCTCTACCCGGGCAGCTACGTGGAGTACGTCGCCCGCAGCGGCCACGAGGCCCCTGGCGTCCACGCCTAGCCACGAACGGGATTGACACCTCCGCTCTCCGACCCGAGATTGGTACCAACTGGTACCGATGGAGGTGCACATGAAGTCCTGGGTACGTATCGCCAGTCTGGGAGCGGCCGTCCTCCTGCTCGCGAGCCCGGCCCTGGCCGGGGAGGCGCGGAGCCACGACGGCGGATTCTTCCTGCGGCTCACCCTCGGTGGCGGCTACAGCCAGACCGAGATCGTGGAAGGCGGCGACAAGGTCACCTTCAAGGGCACGAGCGGCAGCTTCGACGTCGCGCTCGGCGCGGTGGTGACCCGGAACCTCGCCGTCCACGCCACCCTGGGCGGGTGGGGGCTCGTCGACCCCGACGCCGAGTTCAACGGCTTCGAGGAGACGCTCGACGACACCTCCATCACGGTCGCAATGTACGGCGGCGGCCTGACTTACTACTTCGGGGACTCCAACGCCTACATCACCGGATCGGTCGGCGCTGCCCAGTTGCGGATGGAGTACGACGGCGGCGACGGAGACTCGGACACCGGCGTGGCCGCCGATTTCGGGATCGGCAAGGAGTGGTGGGTGAGTGACAGCTGGGGGCTGGGAGTGTCAGCGACGGTCGGCTTCCACTCGATCCCGCCCGGTGAAGGCTCCGACAACTTCAAGGGGACGAGCTTCGCCGTGCGCTTCTCCGCGACCCACAACTGACCTCGGCGAACGTCCGGGGCCGGGCGATCACGGGAACGCGGGCAGCGGCTGGACCCCTTCGGCCAGGGAGAGGATTCCGCGGCGCAGCGCTTCGTCGCGGAAGTCGGCTGGCACGGGCGCGGCCACGCGCAGCGGCTGGTTCGTCAGCGGATGGGTCATCTCGAGTTCCGCCGCGTGCAGCATCGGCCGCGCGGCGTTGCGCTCCCCGTAGAGCCAGTCGCCGGCCAGCGGGTGGCCGATGGCGGCGAGGTGGACGCGGATCTGATGCGTCCTTCCGGTCTCGAGCCGGAGGGCGACGAGCGACCCGGCCGGGTGCGCCTCGATCGGTTCGAGGTGCGTGATCGCGCGCTTGCCACCGTCGCGCACGCCGAACTGGATCGCGCCGACCCGGGCGAGCGGCAGGTCGATCGTCCGCGCCTCCGTGATTTCGCCCTCGGCAATGGCGAGGTAGAGCTTGCGAATCCGCTTGCGCACGAACTGGCGCGTCAGCCGGACGTTGAGCTCGCTCCGCTTCGAGAAGAAGATCGCACCGCTGGTCCCGCGATCGAGCCGCTGCAGCAGGGACACCGGCCCGGCTTGCCTCGCAACCAGGTCGTGAAGAAACGGCTCGTCGGGCGCGTGCATGCGCTGCTGCACGACGAGCCCGGCGGGCTTGTTGACGAAGATGAGGCTCTCGTCCTCGAACAGCACCTCGACCATGGCGGCCTCCGGCGGCGGCCGGATTACTTCTTCCGGGGCTCCAGGGCGCCGCGCAGCTTGTCGGCCAGCGAGCCGAAGCTCTGCGACTGGGCGGCCGTCGCGCGCGCCGTGTAGTCGCCGACCTCGGCCCGCTCGGCGGCCTCCGCGATCGCCTTCACGCTGAGGCGCACGCGGCGGCGGGCGGCGTCGGCGTCGAGCACGACCACCTCGAGGTCGGAGCCGACCGGGAACACGTTGCGCAGCTCGGCTTCACGGGCGACGCCGGTCTCGCTCGTCGGCACCAGGCCGGTGACGCCGGGGGCCAGGAACACGAACACGCCGATCTTGTCGTGGCGCTCCACCTTGCCGGTCAGGCGCGCTCCCGACACGATCGCGGAGGTCGCGGTCCGCGCCGAGGCCGCGCGCGACGAGCCCTCTTCGACGAGGACCACGCCGATCCGCTTCTTGTCGGGCTCGACGCTCAGGATCTCGAAGGCGCCCGTCATCCCCGCCTTCACGGACTTCGCCCAGCCGCCCGCCTTGCCGGTCGGCGCGAAGGTCGAGGCGTGGGCGAGGGCTTCGACCCCGGGCTCGAGCTCGACGAACGCGCCGAACTCGGCGAGGCGCGTGATGCGGCCGGTGAGCACCTTGCCGACCTCGTAATTCGCCGCCACCGTCGTCCACGGGTCGGCGGTCAACTGCTTCAGGCCGAGCGCGATCTTGCCGTCCTCGACCCGGAGCACCTTGACCGTGACCTCTTCTCCGGGACTGACCAGCTTCGACGGCTCCGCGTCGCGCGCCCAGCTCATCTCCGAAACGTGGAGCAGCCCCTGCACGCCGCCGCCGAGATCGACGAAGGCGCCGAAGTCGCGCACCGAGACGACGCGGCCGGTGAGCACGGCGTCGGGGACGATCTGCTGGCGGACTTCTTCGGCGCGCGCCTGTTGCTCTTCCTCCAGAAGGCGGCGGCGAGAGACGACGAACTTGCGGCCACCCTCCCTGTACTCGACGATCTTGAAGGCGTAGACGTGACCGACGTGGACCGAAGGGTCGGACTCGCGGACGTCGCCGATCTGCGACTGCGGGCAGAACGCGCGCTGGCCCGCCATGCTCACCTCGTAGCCGGCCTTGACGGCCCGCTCGACCTTGCCCTCCACGGGCAGGCCGGAGTGGAACGCGTCCTCGAGCTGCCGGGAGGTGGCGGCGCCGCGCTGGAGTCGCCGCGACAGCGTGATGCCGCCGGTCATCGACACGACGGTGGCGTGGATGCGGTCGCCGACCTTGGCCTCGATCCGACCGTCGTCGTCCTTCAGCTCGCTGACGGCGAGCGTGGCTTCTCCCTTGCCGCCCACGTCGACCAGCGCCATCTCCGGGCCGAGGGCCACCAGGGTGCCCTCGACCGCCTCGCCGACCGCCAGTCGCTGCGCGCGACTGGAAGCGAAGGACGCCTCCAGCAGCCGCGCGAACTCCCCGCTGTCGCCCGCGCCGTCGCCCGCCGTCTCGGTGTCGAACTCGTCGTCGCTCAAGCGCTCACTCTCCAGGAACCCCTAGAGACTACCCTGCGCGGTCACGGACGCGGGCGAGGGGGTGATGACGGCGCTTCGCGGAACAGGTTGGCGAGCGTGACCGCGAGCGGAGGCACGCCCTTCGCGAACGTCACGTTGGCCACGACCGCTACCGCCACCCCGTCGTCCGGGAGCAGGCGCAGCGACGCCGTCGTGCCCACGGCAGTGCCGTCGCGCCAGACGGTGCGCCGTCCGGCGGCGTGCCCCACCGACCAGCCGAGCCCGCGGACGCCGTCCTCGGCGCCGGGCACCTGGATGGCGAGTGGCGTGTGGAGCAGCGCGATCGTCTCGGGCCGGGCGGCCTCGCCGGCGAGCACGGCCGCCCCGAAGCGGACGAGATCCCGCGGCGTGGAGGCCAGGGCGCCCGCGCCCGCGAAGCAGGCGTAGTCGACCGGGTCGGCCACCTCCAGCCCGAAGTGGGTGTCCGCGGCCATTCGCGGCCAGTAGGCCACCACCCGCCCGCGCTCGGCGTCGAGGTCCGTCTCGGTCAGCGCGAGCGGCGCGAACAACTCGCGGCGCAGCAGTTCGCCGAACGGAACGCCCGCGACGGCCTCCGCCACCGCGCCCGCCAGCACGTAGTCCCACGCGGAGTACGCCCACTGCGAGCCGGGCGCGAAGCGCAGCGGCTCGGCGGCGATCGCGCCCAGTCCCCGCGCGATCTCGGCGCAGCGCCACAGGCGGATTCCTTCGTCCTGCCCGCGGTGGCGGCGCACGCCCGAGACGTGGGCCAGGAGCTGACGGGTCGTCACCGCGGCCGCCGGCCCGCTGGCGAGCGCCGGCAGGTGACGGCCGATCGGGGCGTCGAGGTCGAGTTCACCGCGCTCCGCGAGCCGGCCGATGGCGACGGCCGTCAGGGCCTCGGTGATGCCCCCGATCCGCATCCACGACTCGGGCGACAGCGGCACGCGGCGTTCGACGTCTGCCCAGCCGATGGCCTCGGCCCACACGATCCGGCCGCCGACCGCCACGGCGGCCGACGCCCCCGGCAGGTTCTCCCCGGTCACCAGCGCGCGGAGCAGGCGCTGGGCCGTGGCGACCTTCGCGGCTGGCGCGCCGGGCACGGGGTCGCCCTGGGCGGGCGGCGGCACCGAATGGACGGACGCCGACGACATCACCCAGCCGGCCACGTGGAGAGCGGCCAGCGCCGCGAGCGCGACCACGACCCCGACGATCAGGATCTTCTGCTTCATGGATGTGGATGGACGGCCGCCGCGTTGCGGAAGAGCCGGGCCGAGATCAGCCACGCCGCGACCAGGAACCCCGTCAGCACGAACGTCCGGGCGTGGCCGGTGGCCAGGGCGATCACGGCGACCAGGACCTGGGCGATCGCCATGGCGTGCAGCGCGCGCGCCATCCCGCCCGCCTCGAAGCGCGCCACGAGGGCGCCGCAGACGCCCAGCGCGAGCACCCCGAAGTACATCAGGTTGGCCGGGTTCCCTTCGTCGCCGATCAGGCCGACGGCGAGGTTGGCCCAGGTCATCATGAAAGCCGTCCCGACCGCCAGCCCGAAGCCGGCGCGGTACGCGTGGTGGGTGGACATCCGGGTGGCCAGCTCGACGCTGGCGCAAGCGAGCGACAGCAGGGTCCCGAAGAGCACGAAGTCGAACAGGTCCCACCCTCCGGTCCCCGTCACCCGCATGGCCACCCACGGCGTCAGCAGGGCGAGCGCCGCGCCGCCCCACATCGCCATCCGCCATCGGCTCCCGCCCCGGTCTTCGGTCGAAGTCATCGCGTTGCCTCCCTGCAATCGTGAGGCCTTCAACCTAGTCCCGGCGTGGGGTGAGCAGCCTGACCGAATTCTGAGGCTTGGCTGATCCCCCGGTCATTGAGCGAGTTGCCCGACCATCGGCGCGGTCACCCGCTGTCGCACGCTGCGGTAGCGGGCCCAGGGGTCGCTACCGCGGCCGGCGGCCTGCTCCAGGTGGCGCAGCGGGACTTCCGCGACCGTGAAGTCCGTGGGACCGGAGAGGCGGTCGAGCTCGTCCCAGTCGACCGGGACCGAGACCGGGGCGCCGGCGCGGGCCCGCGTCGAGTAGGGGCCGACCGCGTTCGCGCCGCGAACGTTGCGCAGGTAGTCGACGTAGATCTTGCCCTTGCGCTGGGCCTTGGCGATGTTGGCGGTGAACATCGCGGGCTCGTCGCGGGCGAGGCGCTGGGCGACCGCCCGCGTGAAGGCCTCCAGCGGCTCCCAGCCGAGGTCCGGCTCGAGTGGCACGCACACGTGCAGGCCCTTGCCGCCCGTGGTCTTGACGAAGCTCTCGAGCCCCAGCTCCGTCAGCAACGCGCGCACGCGACGAGCCGCCGCCGTGACCCGCGAGAAGGGCAGCGCCTCGTCGGGGTCGAGGTCGAAGATCACCTGGTCCGGCTGCTCGAGATGGCCGACCCGCGAGTTCCACGGGTGAACCTCGAGGATGCCGGCCTGCGCGAGCGCCACCAGCCCGGGCACGGAGTCGACGAACAGGACCTCCTCGTTCCGGCCCGACGGCGCGAAGCGCTTGATCTGGGGCGGCGTCCAGAAGCCCGACTTCTTCTGGTAGAAGCTCTCGCCGTCGATCCCGTCGGGGCAGCGGACGAGCGTGAGCGGCCGGCCCTCGAGGTGCGGCAGCACCACGTCGGCGATGGTGACGTAGTACAGCGCCAGGTCGAGCTTGGTGAAGCCGAGGTCCGGGTAGTAGATGCGGTCGGGGTGGGTCAGGCGCACGCCCAGCAGCTCGACGATCTCGTCGCCGCCCGCGGTGCGGGTGCGCGTGGCGTGGCCGCGCAGCGCCTCCCACGGCCGGCCGGCCGCGACGGTGTCGACGCCGCCGCCTTCCACCGCGCCCGGCCGCTCGCGCACGACGTGGCGCGCGAAGCGGTCGTCGCGCAGGCCGAGGAAGACGGGGTGGCGCATCCGGCCCTCGTCCGTCCACTGCGCGAACTCGACCTGGCAGACCAGGTCCGGCTCGGCCCAGAAGCTGCCGCGGGCCATGTCGGCGGGCACCGCGGCGAACGGGCAGGCGTCCCGTCGCCGTGCCTCGAGCCGGCGCAGCAGGTCTTCGAGCAGCCGCTCGCTGAAGCCGGAGCCGACCTTGCCGGCGTACAGGAGCTGCCCGTCCTCCCAGAAGCCCACGTGCAACGCGCCGATCGAGTTGCGGCCGTCCGACGGCCGCGTCCAGCCGCCGATCACCATTTCCTGGCTCAGCCGGCACTTGACCTTCAGCCAGTCGCCGCCGCGACCCGCCCGATACGGGGCGTCGGCGCGCTTGCTGACCAGGCCCTCGAGGCCCGCCTGCCGGACCTGGGCGAAGAACTCCGGGCCGTGGCCCTGCACGTGGTCGCCGAAGCGCAGGCCGTCGGGCGCGGATGCGAGCAGGCGCCGCAGAACCCGCTTGCGCTCCGCGAGGCTCACGTCGTGCAGGTTCCAGCCGTCGAGGTGGAGCAGGTCGAAGACGAAGTAGACGAGCGGCACCGCGCCGTCCGCGCGCCGCTGCAGCGCCTCGAAGCTGGTCGTCCCGTTCGGCAGCACGGCCGCCACCTCGCCGTCGAGCAGCGCGGTGCCCGCGGGCAGCCGGTTCACCGCGCGGGCCACCTGCGGAAACTCCTTCGTCCAGTCCTTGCCGTTGCGGGAGACGAGTTGCACGTCGCCCTCGTGGAGTCGGGCCACGATCCGATAGCCGTCGTACTTGATCTCGTGCAGCCACTCGTCGCCGGCCGGGGGCGTCTCGGCGATCGTGGCCAGGGCGAGGGCTTGCGTCCGCGGCAGCGTCCCGCGCACCGCGCCGACCAGCTCGGCGAGGCGCAGCCGCGCGCCGCCTTCGCCCGGGGCGGGGCCGCCCGGGCCCACCTCGACCCCCGGCCGCACCGGCTTCGAGTGCCACAGGCGGTCGCGCTCGGCGGCGACCTCGGCGAGGCCGCGCCCGCTGAGCACGCTCTCCGGGTGCGCCGCGACCACGTCGAAGTCGACCAGGCTGCGCGCGTGCTCGTCGTTGTCCTTGACCAGCAGCCATGCCTTCGGGTCGTCGCCCTTGATGCGGACCAGCGCCCACTTGCCCTGCAGCTTCTCGCCGTGCAGCAGGAACTTCAGCTCGCCCTTGCGCATCGCCGGGCCGGGTTCGATCACGGGCGTCCAGGTCCCGCGGTCCCACAGCACCACGGTGCCGGCGCCGTACTCGCCGGAGGGAATCACGCCCTCGAACGACCCGTACTCGACGGGGTGGTCCTCCACGTGCATCGCCAGCCGCTTCTCGCGCGGGTCGAAGGCCGGGCCCTTGGGCACGGCCCAGCTCAACAGCACGCCGTCCAGCTCCAGCCGGAAGTCGTAGTGCAGCCGCGACGCCGCGTGTTTCTGGATGCAGTAGGAGAACCCGCCCGCGGGCCGCGCCTCGCCCGGTGGCTCGGGCGTCTTCGAGAAATCGCGCTTCTTGTTGTATTCCTCGAGCGGCATCGAGACAGAGCTTACCGGGGCCGACCGGAGCCGGTCAGGGTGATCACCCGCCCCAGTGGAACTCCCACGTGCACTCGCCGTCGCCACGGGCACCACAGGTCTTGTGGGCGACGCGGGCGTTCGTGGTCGAGCGCTCGGCGATCAGCGTGAACCAGCCGGTGATGCGGCCGCAGCCGGCGGGGTCGGGCACGAACTGGCGGACGTGGATGACGGCGCTCTGCTCGGTCGCCTCGACGACGACCTCGCCCGAGTCGTAGACCTTCTTCCACATCAGCGGCGCCGCGCGCAGCACCGACTGCGGCGACATCAGGGCGAGGATGAACTTGTAGACCGTCTTCAGCCCCAGCTCGCCGCCGAAGCGCCCGGCCCGGATCGCGAAGTCGGTCACCGGCTCGCCCTTCTGCGCGGCCGCCGCCTTGGTGAAGGCGTTGAGCGCCCCCAGCGGGACCATCGCGCTGGCGATCAACTCGCCGCTGAAGTGGCGCGCCTGCTCCGGCGGCAGCGCGGCCAGCACGGCCGCGAACTGCTGCGGCGAGAGCTCGCCGCGGACGAACGAGACCAGGCCGTTGACAGGCGTCGCCTTGACGTTCGGTTCGGTGCTCATGGGGGATGGGGAACACCATAGCACCGGGCGCCCCGGTCGCTCGCAGACATTTTTCGCCGTAGAGTCGTTCCCGAAAAGAGGAGTTCCTCCGATGAACGACGATCGCCCGCGCTCGCTGCCCCGTCGCGTCTTTTCGGCCGTCGGCCGCGGCATCGACCAGTCCCGCCGCCTGTTCGTGAACGTGCTGTTCCTGGTGCTCGTGATCGGCGTCGTCGCGATCGCCCTGGCGGGGCGGCCGAAGGTCGAAAAGGGAGCGGCGCTGGTGGTGGCCCCGAAAGGCGAGCTCGTCGAGCAGCTCTCCGCCCGCTCGCCCCAGGACCTGGTCGCCGGGCTGGCCGGCGGCGGCGGGCCGCAGACGCTGCTGCGCGACGTGCTCGACGTGCTGGCGGCGGCGAAGGACGACGCCCGCATCTCCGCCGTCTACCTGGACCTCGACGAGATGGGCGGGGCCGGGATGACGGTGCTGCAGGACGTCGCGGCCGCGCTCCAGGACTTCCGCAAGTCGGGCAAGAAGGTGATCGCCGCCGGCGACCAGTTCGACATGCGGCGCTACTACCTCGCCGCCCACGCGGACGAGGTCCTGCTCAACCCGGACGGGATGGTGCTGATCGAGGGCTTCGGCCGCTACCGCACGTATTACCGCGACGCGATCGACCGCCTCGGCATCACCTGGAACGTGTTCCGGGTCGGCGAGTACAAGTCAGCCGTCGAGCCCTACCTGCGCAACGACATGTCGCCCGAGGCGAAGGAAGCCGACCTGGAGTGGATGGGCGACATCTGGCGGGCCTACCTCGCGGACGTCGCGCGCGCCCGCAAGATCACGCCCGAAGAACTCGCCGCGCTCGTCGAGCAGTTCCCGGCGCGGCTGAAGGCCGCCGGCGGCGATCCCGCGAAGATGGCGAAGGACGCGAAGCTGGTCGACCGGCTGACGGCGCGGGACGAGGTGCGGAAGCGGATGATCGAGCTCGCCGGCCAGGACGAGAAGACGAAGTCGTTCAGGCAGGTGGCGATGGCGACCTACCTCGAGGCGCTCGGCGACGACCGCCCCAGCACGAAGGGCGAAGGCGACGCGGTCGCGGTCGTGGTCGCGAAGGGCACGATCGTCGACGGCAAGGCGGCCCCCGGGCGCATCGGCGGCGACTCGACCGCCGCCCTGATCCGCACCGCCCGCGAGGACGACAAGGTGAAGGCGATCGTGCTCCGCGTCGACAGCGGCGGCGGCAGCGCATTCGCCTCCGAGGTGATCCGCCGCGAGCTGCAACTCGCCCGCGACGCCAAGAAGCCCGTCGTCATCTCGATGGGATCGGTGGCCGCCTCGGGCGGCTACTGGATCGCGACCTCGTCCGACGAGATCTGGGCGAGCCCGGAGACGATCACCGGGTCGATCGGCATCTTCGGCATGGTCCCCACGTTCGAGAAGCCGCTCGCCAGGCACCTCGGCATGCGCGTCGACGGCGTGGGCACGACCCCGTGGGCAGGCGTCCGCCTCGATCGCGCGCTGCCGCCGGAGGTGGGCCAGGCCATTCAGGCGCTGATCGATCGCGGCTACGAGGACTTCCTCGAGCGGGTGGGCCAGGCCCGCAAGATGAGCCGCGACGAGGTGGACAAGATCGCCCGTGGTCGGGTCTGGAGCGGGGCCGACGCCAAGGATCGCGGCCTGGTCGACAAGCTCGGCGGCCTGTCCGACGCGATCGCCTCGGCAGCGCAGAGGGCGAAGCTCGGGGACAAGTACCACGTGACCTGGGTCGAGAAGGAGCGCTCGCTGCGCGAGAAGCTGATGGCGGGCTTCTCGGCCCGGGCGTCACGCGTCGCCGCCCTGTTCGGCTACAGCCTGGTGCCGGACGAAGACGCGGCCGGCGGGCCGGGCGCGGCCGTGCTGCGCGCCGTCGCCGATGAAGCGGACCGGCTGTCGATCTGGAACGACCCGCGCGGCGCCTACGCCCACTGCCTCTGCGAGTTGAGGTAGCTCAGCCCTCGCTCGGGGTGGACGCTGCGGCGGGGAGCGGGCGGATCGGGGACATCAGCGCCGGGTACTTCGGCGTGATGTTCGCGTAGGCCTGCACGAACAGCGGGAAGTCCCGCTCCATGTCGCCGCTGGGATGGATCACCCCGGGCAGGATGCCGCCGGTCCTGGTGCCGTAGTCGATGAACGCGCAGACGATCGGCACCTTCGCTTCCATCGCGATCCAGTAGAAGCCGGACTTCCAGCCCTCGGTCAGCTTGCGGGTGCCCTCGGGCGCCACGCCGAGCAGGAACGCGTCGGCCGAGCGGAACCACTCGGCGGCCTGCTGCACGACGTTGCGCCGCTCCGAGCGGTACACGGGCACCGCACCCAGGCCCCGCATCAGCCAGCCCAGCGGGAACTTGAACATCTGGTGCTTGCCCAGGAAGCGCAGGTCGAGGCCGAGCAGCGAGGCGCAGCCGAGCATCCAGAAGCCGTCCCAGTAGGACGTGTGCGGCGCGCAGATCATCACGTACTTCGGCACGCCGGCCGGGGGACCGCCCACGGCTTTCCAGCCCGTGAGCGCGAACACCAGCTTCGACAGGCCGCGGATCAGCGCCGTCTGGATCAGCGGGTTGCGCGGGATCTCCCGCGCGGGAGGCGTGGGCTCGGCGCTCACTTGAGTTCGAGCTCCACGTGGAAGAGATCGGGGACGCGCGAGTAGTTCGCCAGCGCGTCGGCCGTGGCGGGCGAGGTCGTGCGCAGCAGGCCGCCGAGGGCCGCCTGCACGTCGGGCGTGATCGGCGTCTTCGAGACGACTTCGACGGTCACCTTCGTCTCCGGGTAGCGACGCGCGCCGCCCTCGCGCAGCACGAGGTCGGTCATCAGCGGGTTGGGGTCGACGACCTTCACCCCCGGGTAACCGACGCGCTCGAACGACCGCTCCCACAGCGGTCCGGCGTAGCCGAAGTGGGTGCAGTTGAGGCTGGCGACGAGCGGGCCCTTCTTCGCCGGCAGCTTCGCCACCGCCTCCTCCACGAAGGCCTGGATGCGGGCCGCGGTGTCTTCGCTCGCGGCATCGCGCTCGATGGCGCCCGTCAGCTTCGGGCAGGCCTGGCCCACGATCTGCGCGTCCGCCACCCCGCCGGCGACCAGCAGCCGCTTGTGGGTGCCCGCGTCGATCGTGCCCTGGGTCCCGAACACCACCGCGGTCGCGCCCGGGGTCTCGGCCAGCGCCTGCTCGATCAGCGAGACGCCCATCGGCACGATGCTGACGGTCTGCGTTCCCGCCCGGCGGGCGTGCTCGGTCTGGTCGTAGAAGACCGACAGCGTGTTGCAGGCGATCAGGATCAGGTCGGGCTGGTAGCGGCTCTCCATCGCCGCCAGCGCGGCATCGAAGACGCGCACCTTGTCGGCCACCTTCGGGATGTCGTTGTAGCCGATGGCGTCGTCGAGCAGCGCGTTGACGAACACGACCCGCGCCGTGCGCGCGATGCCGCTGGCCGGCAGCCGCGCGGCGAGGTCGGCGACGACCGACAGGCCGCCGAGCCCCGAGTCGGTGACCACGATCGTGACGTCGGGCCGCGCCGCCACCGCGGCGGCGAAGTTCGAGGCCCTGGCCTGCGACTCGTCCGCCGCCGCGGGCACGGCCGCGGTCAGCGCCGCCAGCGCGACCGATGCGAGGACCCTGCGGAAGTTCGTCATGCTGCCTCCTCTGCTGCCCGCCATCGTACGACAGCGGGCCCCGCCGACACGACGCGACCGCGAAGTGCGACCATGTGGGCCAACGAAAGCAGGAGATCGAAAGAATGAGCAGCAGCGCGTCGGTCGTTTCGGGCGAGCCGAAGAAGGGTCTGGCCATCGCGTCGCTGGTGGTGGGGATCCTCAGCATCCTCACCCTCGGATGCCTGGGCGTGGGCGCGCTGACGGGCCTGGTCCTGGGCATCGTCGCGCTGCGCCGAGCCACCGGCTCGCCGCAGCAGTACAGCGGCAAGGGACTGGCCATCGGCGGCATCGTGACCAGCGGGCTCAGCCTGCTGCTGCTGATCCCCTTCTTCGGCATCGTCGCCGCCATCGCGATTCCCAGCTTCCTGCGCGCGCGGATCAGTGCCAACGAGGCCAGCGCCATGGGCGACGTGCGCACCGTCATCTCCGCCGAGGCGGCCTACCAGTCGCAGAACGGCGCGTACTACGGCAGCCTGGAGTGCCTGAGCGCACCGGCCGGCTGCATCCCCGGGTACACGGGCCCCGCCTTCCTGCTCGGTCCGCCGCTCGCAGGGGACAAGGCTGGCTATCGTCGGACCTTCCACCCGGGCCCGGCCGTGCAACCGGGCGAGGACGAGGTCGGACGAGTCTCGCCCTCGAGCCTGCAGGGCTTCGCCTTCACGGCGGTGCCCCTCCAGCCCGGAACGACGGGGACGCGGAGCTTCTGCGGTGACGCGACCGGCGTCGTCTGCTCCGTCAACGGCGCAACCGTCGAGGTCGTCGACGGCGCCTGCGGCAGCTCCTGCATTCCCCAGCAATAGCGGGCTGAAAGCTAGCGGGCGATGTCCACGTGGAAGAGGTCCGGCACGCGCTCGTAGTGCGCGAGCGCGTCCGCCGTGGCTTGCGAGGTGCCGCGCAGCAGGTTGCCGAGCGACGCGCGCACGTCCGCCGGGAGTTCGGTCTTGGAGACGATCTCCACCCGGGTCCGCGTCTTCGCGAAACGGCGCGGGCCGCAGGCGTCGAGCACGACGTCGGTCATCCGCGGGTTCGGGTCGAGCACGCGGACGCCGGGAAAGCCGAGTTCCGCGAACGCCCGCGCCCAGAGCGGTCCGGCGTAGCCGAAGTGGGTGCAGTTGAGGCTGGCGATGAGTCGGGTGGCTCCGCCGGGGAGCTGGGCGACGGCCTCCGCCACGAACGCGCGGATGCGCGCCGCCGTCTCCGCTCCGCGCGGGTCGTGCTCGATGGCCGTGCTCAGCCGGGGGCAGGCCTGGCCGACGATCCGCTCCTCCGGCACGCCGTGGCGGGCGAGCTCGCGGCGGTGGGCGCCCGAGTCGATCGTGCCCTTCGTCGCCAACAGGATCGCGGTCGCGTCCGGCGCCTCCCGCAGCGCCTGCTCGATCAGCGCGACCCCGATCGGGATGATGCTGACGGCCGGCGTGGTCGCCTGTCGCGCGTGCTGCGTCCTGTCGTAGAAGACCGACAGCGTGTTGCAGGCGATCAGGATGCGGTCGGGCCGGTAGCGGCGCTCGGTGGCCGCGAGCGCGGCATCGAAGACGCGGGCCTTCTCGGCCTCGCTCGGCAAGTCGTTGTACCAGAGCGCGTCGTCGAACAGCGCGTTGACGAACACGACGCGGGCTTCGCGGGCGATCCCGCTCGCGGGCAGCCGCGCGGCCAGGTCGGCGACGACCGAGAGCCCGCCGAGGCCCGAGTCGGTCACGGCGATCGTGAGCTCGTCGTTCATGCGCCCGGTGTCCCCACGCGGCCCGCGCGCCAGGCCTCCAGCCGCCACGCCATCGTCCCCGCGACGACCGCGCCGGTCGCCGCGCCGCTCGCCGCCAGCAGCGCCAGGCCGGCCTCCAGCACCGAGGCGGGGATCGCTCCGACCGCCGCACCGGCGACAGCGCCGCCCGCGGCCCAGCGCCCCGCGGACCACGGCGCCCCCTTCAGGCGGGCCACGGCCAGCAGCGCCAGACCGCCCAGCAGGCCGCAGGGCAGCGCGAACACGGCGCAGTAGAGCGGGACCGCAAGCGAGATGAACACGACGCCGAGCACGCCGCTCCACGCCCCGCCAGCGAGGAAGTCCTCGCCGATCCCGATCAGCAGTCCCAGTTCGGCAAGGATCGAGACCACGAGCCACGACGTGGCCGTCGCGCGCACCAGCAGTCGCTGCGCGGACATGGTCAGGCCACCGCACCCGGCTGCGCGCGCACGAAGCGGGCGAGTTCCGCGGGCGGCAGGGCGCGGGCGAAGTAGAAACCCTGCGCCTCGTGGCAGCCGCGCTCCTGCAGGAACTCGACCTGGCGCAGCGTCTCCGCTCCCTCGGCCAGCACCCGCAGGCCCAGGGCGCGGCCCATCTCGATCACGACCCCGGCGATCGCGCTGTCGTCGCCGTCGTCGGGCAGGCCGCGGACGAAGGACTGGTCGAGCTTGACGCGGTCGAGCGGCAGCCGCTTCAACTGGCTGAGGCTCGAGTAGCCGGTCCCGAAGTCGTCGAGGGACAGCCGCACGCCGGCCGCCTGCAACGCGCGCATGGTGCGGATCACCTCGTCCGTGCCGTCCATCGTCGTGCTCTCGGTGACCTCCAGCTCCAGCGCGCCGGGCGCCAGGTCGTGCGTGCGCAGGCACCGCTTCGCCTCTTCGACGAGGTCGCCTTGCGCGAACTGGCGCGGCGAGACGTTGACCGCCACCGGGATCGCGGGCAGCCCCTCGTCGCGCCAGGCGCGGTGCTGGCGGCAGGCCTCCTCGAGCACCCAGTTGCCGAGCGGCACGATCAGGCCGCGCTCCTCCGCGATCGGGATGAACTGGATCGGCGCGATCGAGCCGAGGTCCGCGTGCTGCCAGCGGATCAGCGCCTCGACGCCGACCAGGCGGCCCGTGCCCAGCTCCAGTTGCGGCTGGTAATGGAGCCGGAAGTCGTGGCGCTCGAGGGCCTCGCGCAGCCGGTGCTCGGTCGCCAGCAGGTCCAGCACCCGCGAGTTCATCTCGGCGGCGTGGAACTGGCAGGGCCGCGCCGACAGCCGTCGGGCCTGGTGCAGCGCCGCGCTGGCGCTCTGGATCATCTCGGCGGCGTCCGTGCCGTCCTCGGGAGAGACCGCAGCGCCGATGCTCGCGGAGAGCGCGTGGGGGCCGGAGGCGACCGCGAAGCGCTCTCCGAACACCTCGCGCTGGACCTTCTCCGCCACGTGGGTGACCGCCTCCACGCCCGCGACCCCGGGCAGCCCGATCAGGAACTCGTCGCCCACGGCGCGGGCCGCGAGGTCGCCGACGCGGATGCACTTGCGGAGCCGCCCCGCGACCTCACGCAGCAACTCGTCGGCAGTGGCGTGGCCGTACGAGTCGTTGATGTCCTTGAAGCGCTCGACGTCGACGGCCAGCACCGCGCAGCGCGCGCCCGAGCGTTGCGCCGTGCGCAGCTCGCGGTCCATCGCCTCGGCGAAGGCGAGCCGCACCGGCAGGCCGGTCAGCGGGTCGTGGCGGGCCTGGTACCGCAGCAGGCTCTCGTGGGCCGCGCTCACCTGCCGGGCCTGGCGGCGGATCAGCGCCTCGGCCCGGCGGGCCGACAGGAAGAAGAAGGTGAACAGCAGGCCCAACCCGCCTGTCGCGGCTGCCAGGATCTGCCACTGGGTGGCCTCGAGCTTGGCCACGTAAGGCGTGACGTCCGAGTAGACCTCCAGCACGCCTTCGATCGGCGCCCCGAGGCTGCGCCGCAGCGGCACGTAGCTGGCGACCAGGTTGCGATCCGCGACCTCGCCCTCGAAGGAGCTGAACTGCTCGTGGAAGACGATCTGGGACGCGGGACGACCACCACGAGCGGCCTGGAAGCCCGCGTTGTCGCCGCGAAGCTGGCCGATCTGCGAGGCCTCGGTCGAGAACACGGTCAGGCCGGAGAGGTCGTAGAGCTTGACCCGGGCGACGTTCAGCCCGCGCATTCTCCGCGCCAGGTCGGCGCGGAGCGCGGCGATCTCGGGCCGCCGCGCCAGTACCCCGGGCGACAGCGCTCTCGCCTCGCGGACGAAGTCGGCGTAGGCGGTCCAGGCCATCGAGTTGGCGAACAGCTGGGTCAGCGCCACGTTGTCGTGGATCTGCTGCTCCTCCAGCGCGTGGAAGCTGATGTGGCGAGAGAAGCCGACCAGCGCCGGCAGCAGCACCAGGACCCCGACCAGGCCGGTCAGCGCCAGGTGGCGGACGAGGGGGAATGGTGCGGGGCTCCGGGCGACCGGAGGTTCGGCGGCGATCGCCTCGGGAAGGAGAGCCATCCAGGTGATTCCAGTTCTTCCGGGCCGCATCGCGGGGCCCGGTCCCAAGTGTGCCGGCGATCATACGCCCCGCGTCGAGTCACTTCGGCGTGCGCGCCCCCGGGGCGAGGCCCACGACCGTGAACGGGACCTCGCGCACCGCCTCGGCCTTGTCGCGCCGGGAGCGGGCCGCGATCTTCAGCACGTAGGTGCCGTCGGCGAGGTCGGGTAGCGGCAGGTTGACCGTGACGCCCACCTTGCGCTCCTTCATCGAGGCCGACGCGTGCTCCTCGGTGCTGCGCAGGACGACCGAGCCGTCCTCCAGGTTGGTGACCGTGGTCGTGACCTCGATCGTGTGCGGCGCCTTCTCGGTGTCGTAGATCTCCGCGTAGGCCATGGCCTGATCGTTGCGCAGGAACTCGCGGGTGGCGACGGGCGACCCTGGCAGCACGGCCGACAGCAGCGCGTCCGGCCGCGCCGTCGGCAGCGCGAGCGACATCGCCGAGGTGAGCGCCACGCCGCTGATCGACAGCGACTCCTTCTCGAAGTTGGGGATCGTCAGGTCGAGGATCACGGAACCGGTGCGGCCGTTGCCCGCGTCGTGGCCGGCGACCCGCAACTGGTGGCGGCCCGGAGGCAAGTCGAAGCGGCTGAGCACGCGCAGGCCCGTCTGCGCGATGCGGGCCCGGGTCTCGGGCTTGAGTGCCAGCGACACCGACTCCGTCGTGCCGCCGCGGATCTCGCCCTTGGCGTCGATCGCCATCGAGGAGAGCTCGAGCTTGCCGGCGCCGTCGAGGTTCATGTCGCGGCCGCGGACCTCGGTGCCGAGCAGCACCGAGGCCTTGCCGCCGGTGCCACGGAACGGCGCGGCGAAGACCGTGAGCGTGAGGCCGCTCGCCGGCAGTGGGCTGTGCAGTGCCGCCTGGACCTCGGCCGAGCTGGTCCCGGTCGGCTTCGGCGGCTCGGGCGCCTTGCCCCGCGGCGAGGCGTAGCCCTTGCGGGCCTGCACCTTCAGCCCGGGCCGGTTCACCTTGACCTCGATCGCGTGGAACTTGCCGTCGCGCTTGTGGTCCGGCGGGTCGTAGGCCAGCACGTAGTAGCTGCTGTTCTCGCGGACGATGCGGTCGAACGCGCCGGTGAAGTCGTTCTGGTTGATCACCGCGAAGCCGCCCGTGTCCTCGGCCAGCACCTGCAGGCTCTGGTGCTGCAGCCGCAGCTCGTCCATCAGCGACGTGCTGCTCAGGCCCAGGCTCGGGTCGTCGGGGTAGGAGCCGATCTCGATGTCCTCGTCGCCCAGCGAGGTCAGGCCCCGCGGGTCGATGCCGTAGAAGGCCACGTTGGATCGCGCGGCCGCCGCGATCGTGTCCCGCATCTCGTCGAGCACGATCGACGCCGAGCGGTTGTTGAACATGTCGTAGAAGTCGTAGCCGATGCCCTCGCTCAGGAACAGGATCGCCTTGCGGCGCCCGCGCACGCTGGCCAGGAACTCGGCCACGCTGCGCAGGGTGTCCAGCGTGTTGCGGGCGGTGTGCGCGCGCTCGGCCTCGTTCGGGTCCTCGACCCGGGTGTCGGGCTCGCGGAACTCGCGGGTGTTGTTGTACTCGTCGAGACGGGAGGCGGTCGTCGAGCGCATCGCGCGCCCGGCCGTGCGGTCCACCGCGGCCAGCAGGAGCTGCTTGTCGGAGGTGAACTCCTGGTTGGAGTCCCGCGAGCCGAACGTGTGGACCACCGCCATCAGGTCGTTGGCGCCCAGTTGTTTCTCGATGAACTGGCGGGCGGCCTTGCGGGCTCGCGCCGTGCGATTGAAGCGGGTGTGGTTCTCGTCGATCACCATCACGTAGATGCGCCCGTCGAACGGCCGCAGGTTGCTGCGCACGTCGGGAGGAGGCGCGTTCACGATCCCGGGCAGCCCGGTCTCGGTCTTCTCCACGGGGATGTCGACGAACGAGAAGGCAGCGACGGCCTGCGGCTTGCCATCCTCCAGGATCTGGAAATCCTCGGGCCGCAGGTCACGCACGAACTGGCCGCGCTCGTCGGTGACGCGGACGTCCACCTCGATGTAGTTGACCTCCGACTTGAAGGTGGGCACCGGGGCCTGGGACGGCGCCTGGGCGGCGGCGAGAGCCGCGGCGGCGAGCGGCAGCAGCAGGAGGGCGAGCGGACGTCGAGACCGGATCATCGAGGACTCCATGGAAAGCGTGACGGTAGCACCATCCCGGCTACGGCTTCGCCGCGGCGCCGTCGGTGAAGAAGACGCCGAGGACGATCGTGTCCCGGGTCGCGGGCTCGAGCCGGACGACTCCGGCGGGAGCCTCCACGATCGCCGTCGCACCGGGGGCCAGCGTGGCTTCGCCGCTGGCCGAGCAGATCGTCACCCGGCCCGAGTGGCCGTGGAAGAGCGCGGTCGCGGTCCCCGCGTCCACGACGGCCGTCGTCTCGTCCCGACAGACCTCGAGCCGGGCCTGCACGACGCCGCGCCGGGCCATCACGTTGAAGTCGCGGATCGGCCCGCCGACCAGGCGGCCCGTCGTCTCGTCGTCGCCGGAGAAGGCGCAGGGCTCGAGCGGCCCGAGCCGGGTCTGGCCGCCATCGGCACGTTCGAGCAGCAGTCCGTCTCCGACCAGCACGAGCAGGATGCGGTCGATGCCGGGGAAGCACGAAAACGGGCCGTCGCGATCGACGCTCGCGATGCTGACCCGCCAGTCGAAGCGGTCCCCGTCCGCGGGGAAGCGGGCGATCTCGGTCGTCACGCCGAGGCCGTTCTTCCACGGCATGCGCCGGTACTGGTCCGGGCCGATCAGCCGCACGGGGCAACGATAACGCCGCGCGCACCGGCGTCCACGCGGCTGGACGCAGGCGTTGACGGAACTCGGGGCCGCCACATATCGTCTGACGACATATGGCGACCACGAAGCTGCTGGAGCGGGAACTGAAGCGGGGCAGCGCCGAGCTGCTGATCCTGGCGCTGGTCGAGGAGCGGGCGCGGCACGGCTACGAGATCGCCCAGCTGATCGACAGCCGCTCCGACGGCGGCATCCGCTATCACGTGGCGTCGCTGTACCCGACCCTGTACCGGCTCGAGGACCGCGGCCTGATCGAGGGCCGCTGGGTCGAGCAGGCGGGGGTGCGCCGCCGTCGCTACTACAAGTTGACGAAGGAGGGCCGCAAGGTGCTGAAGAGCCAGCGCAACGTGTGGGAGAGCTTCTTCGCCGCCCTCGACCGCGTGGCCCGGGTGCGCCATGCGTGACGCGAGTCCCGCCGTCGACTGGACCGTCCGCGTGCGCGAGGCGCTGGCCGCCGCCGGCGAGGCGCCCGACGATGGCGTCGTCGAAGAGCTGGCGCAGCACGCCGCGGCCCGTTGCGAGGCGTTGCGGGCCGAAGGCGCGTCCGCGGTGGAGGCCGCGGCGACGGTCGGCGCCGAGTTGCTCACGGCCTGGCGCGCGGAGGCGCGGAGCCTGCGCCATGCCCGTGGCCGTGCCGCGGCCGTGGCCGCCCCGCCGACGGGAGGCGCGTGGCTCGACGGCCTGTGGCAGGACACGCGCTACGCCTTGCGCCTGCTGGCCCGTGCTCCCGGCCACACGGCGCTGACGCTGTCGACGCTGGCGCTCGGCATCGGCGTCGTCACCCTGCTCGCCAGCCTGGTGCACGGGGTACTGCTGCAGCCGTTGCCGTGGGCGGACTCCGAGCGCGTCGTGCGCTTCGCCGAGACCCGCCAGGGCGCGACCCGCAACTGGCCGTGGATGTTCACCAACGCCAGCTACCACCAGTGGCGCCTCCGGCACGAGACGCTGGAGCTGATGGCCGCGTACGACGGCGGCGGCGACACCCCGGTGATGGAGCAGGGCGGCGAGGCCACGCGGGTCGAGACCATGGCCGTCACCGCCTCGCTGTTCGAGTTGCTGCGCGCGCGCCCGGCGCTGGGCCACGTCTTCGCCGCCGCGGACGAGGAGCCCGGGGGCGTGGTCGTGCTCTCCCACGCGCTGTGGTCGCGCGCCTTCGGCGCCGACCCGCGGGTCCTCGGGGCCAGCCTGAAGCTGGACGGCACGCCTCACCGCGTCGTCGGCGTGATGCCCGCGAGCTTCGCGTTCCCGGGGCCCGAGACGCAGGCGTGGACGCCGCTGCACGTGCCGCCGTCGACGGGCCCGGGCGAGGGCCAGGTCAACCTGGCGTTGTTCTCGGCGCTGGCCCGGCTGAAGCCCGGCGTGACCCCCGAGCAGGCCGCCGCGGAAGGCACCGCGCGCGGGCGATCGGCCCCGAACGCGGGAATGGTGACGCAGGCGCTGTTCGGCGGCTCGGGCGTGGTCCACGTCAGCGCCACGCCCGTGCTGGAGTCGATCACCGCCGAGGTTCGGCCCGCGTTGTTGCTGCTGCTCGGTGCCGGCGTGCTGCTGCTGGCGACGGCGACGGCCAACGTCGCCAGCCTGCAACTCGCCCGCGCCACCGCCCGCCGCCGCGAGCTCGCGGTCCGTGGCGCGCTCGGCGCCGGCACCGGCCGCATCGCCCGCCAGCTCGTCGTCGAGAGCCTGCTGCTCTCCTGCGCCGGCGGCGCGCTCGGCCTGCTGCTGGCCGCCGCCCTGCACCGCGCGCTGCCGAAGCTGCTGCCCGACGGCTTCCCGCGCGCGCTCGAGTTGTCGCTGGGCTTGCCCGCCGCGGCCTTCGCGTTTGCGGTCGCGCTGCTGGCCGGGCTCGGCTTCGCCCTGCTCCCGGCGCTGATGATGCGTCGGCTCGACGTCGCCCGTGCGCTGGCCGACGACTCCGCGGGCTCGGTCGGTGCCGGCCGCTCCGCCGTGGCCCGCGCCCGGGCCCTGATCCTGACCGGTCAGGTCGCGGTGGCCTCGCTGCTGCTGGTCGGCGCGATCCAGCTCGGGCGCAGCCTGACGACGCTGATGACGACCGAGCTCGGCTTCCAGCCCGCCAACGTGCTGGTGGCGACGCTGCCGATGCCCGCCCCGGCGTGGACCCCGCAGCGCCGCGCCCAGGTGCTCGACGCCGCGCTCGAGCGGCTGGCCACACTGCCCGGCGTCAGCCGCGCGTCGTTCTCGAGCATCGCACCGCTGTCCGCCAGCGAGGCGATGGCCTCGTTCGTGATGCCCCCTCGAACGCCCGGAGCGGAAGGCGTGCAGGCCAACGCCTCGATGCGCACGGTCAGCCGCGGCTACTTCGAGGCGCTGGGCCGCCCGATCGTCAGTGGCCGCGGCTTCGACGAGCGCGACGTCGTCGGCGCAGCGCCCGCGCTGGTCGTCAACCGCACGTTCGCGCAGCGTTACCTCGGGCCCGCGCCGCTGGGCCAGGTCGTGCCCGTCGGCGCCGATCAGCGCCACGACTGGGTGGTGGTCGGCGTGGTCGAGGACTCCCGGCAGCGCGGGCCGCTCGACCCGGTGCAACCCGAGGTGTTCGTGCCCCACTCCCAGCTCGGCGGCGGCGTGCGGCCGTCGGTGGTGTCGCTGCTGCTGCGCACCAGCGGCGACCCGGCGGCGCTGGCGCCCGCCGTCCGCGCGGCCTTGCGCGAGATCGACCCCGGCCTGGTCCCGGGCGAGGTCGCGACCCTGCGCGAGCGGCTGCTGCGTAACCTGTCCCGCCCGCGGCTGTATGCCCTGCTGGTCGGCGCCTTCGCCGCCGCGGCGCTGGGCATCGCCGGCATCGGCCTGTTCGGCGTGCTGTCGTACATGGT
Source organism: Vicinamibacteria bacterium (assembly GCA_023701125.1). Lineage (GTDB taxonomy): Bacteria > Acidobacteriota > Vicinamibacteria > Fen-336 > Fen-336 > WYBL01. The sequence continues at coordinate 59,238 of JAMPXO010000015.1, forward strand.
GGCCCTGCGCACCCGCGAGGTCGGCGTGCGCATGGCGCTCGGCGCGCGGCCCGGCCAGGTCGTCGCGCTGGTCGCCCGCGGTGGCCTGCGGCTGGCACTGGCGGGCGCGGCGGTCGGGGTGCTGGCCGCGCTCGCGGCCGGCTCGCTGCTGCAGGGCCTGCTCCACGGCGTCGCCCCGGTCGACGCGACCGTGGCCATGTTGGTGCCGCTGCTGGTCGCTGCGGTCGCGGTGCTGGCCTGCGCCGGACCCGCCTGGCGGGCGGCCCGTATCGACCCCCAGCAGGCCCTGCGCACGAGCTGAGCGGAACCCGACGCGGGGTGCGGGGGCGGAGCCGGGTCCGTTGCGGCGTGAGCCCCCGCGGGACCGGGGCCGGGTTCATCCTGGCGCCGGCACCCGACGCGGGGTGCGGGGGCGGAGCCGCGTCCGTTTGCGACGTGAGCCCCCGCGGGACCGGCGCCGGGTTCATCCTGGCGCCGGCACCCGACGCGGGGTGCGGGGGCGGAGCCGCGTCCGTTTGCGGCGTGAGCCCCCGCGGGACCGGCGCCGGGGTCATCCCGGCGCC
>JAMPXO010000145.1 GCA_023701125.1 Vicinamibacteria bacterium
CGCCTGCGCGTCGGCGGGGTGCATCAGCAGCGTGCAGCGCTCCCGACCCTTCACCAGCCGCTCGCTGTTGTGCATCCACGAGTTGTTGCTGCGCAGGTCGCGGCGGCCGATCAGCGTCAGCGCCGGCAGCTCGCGCGCCGCCGACGCGGACCGCCGCTCGAGGTCCACGAGGAACGGGGCCGGGGCGAGCTGGACGCGGCGGCCGGGCGTGGCCAGCACCGCGGGCAGGCGCGGGGTTAGCGGGCCGAGGTCGACCCCGTGTGGCGCGCGCGCCAACCGCTTCCGCGACAGCCGATGCGGCCCGAAGCGCAGCAGCAGGTCGACCAGCCCATCCGCGCCCAGCCAGCCGAACGCCGCGTGGACGGCGCGGCCGCCGAGGCCGAGCCGGCCGTGCGCAGCGTCCAGGCCGCGGGCCAGCGCGTGCAGGATCTCGAAGTCGCCGCGCGCGTCGGGCGCAGGCGCGAACAGCGCGGGCGACCACTTGGCCGTGTTGCGCACCGCCAGCGCATGGAACACCAGGTCGTAGTGGGAGCGCTCGAGCGGCGAGACCGGCGGCAGCAGCAGGTGCGCATGGCGCGTGGTCTCGTTGACGTGGGGGTCGATCGCGACCATGAACTCGAGGCCGGCCAGCGCGCGGTCGAGGCGCGCACCGTTCGGCGTCGAGAGCACCGGGTTGCCGGCCAGCGTGACGAGACCCCGCACCTGCCCCGGCCCCGGCGTGTCGATCTCCTCGGCCAGCGCCGCCGCCGGGTACTCGCCGCCGAACTCGGGCAGCCCGCGCACGCGGCTGCGGCCCTTGCCGAAGTGGCCGCGCAGAGAGAGCCGCTCGCCGAGCGCGATCAGGTCCGCCGCGGGTCGCGCGAACATCATCCCGCCCTCGCGGTCGAGGTTGCCGGTGACCACGTCGAGGGCGATCACCAGCCACGCCGCCAGGCCGCCGAACTCCTGGGTGCACAGGCCGACCCGGCCGTAGGCCACGGCAGAAGGCGCCGCGGCGAAGTCGCGGGCCAGCGCGCGGATCGCCGCGGCGTCGAGACCGGTGGCCGCCGCCGCACGCTCGGGCGTGAACGGTGCGACCGCCGCAGCGAGCGCTTCGAATCCGTCCGTGAAGTCCCCGAGGCGCCCGGGGCGCTCCAGCTTCTCCGCGAACACGACATTCAGCAGCGCGGCCAGCAGCCACGCGTCGGTCCCCGGGCGGATTGCGAAGTGCTGGTCGGCGATCGCCGCCGTCTCGCTGCGCCGCGGGTCGACCACGACCAGCCGGCCACCGCGCGCGCGCAGGTCCTTCAGCCGGCGCTCGATGCCCGGCGCCGTCATCAGGCTGCCGTTGGAGGCGAGCGGGTTGGCGCCCAGCATCAGGAAGAACGACGTGCGGTCGACGTCCGGCACCGGCAGCAGCAACTGGCGCCCGAACATCAGCAGCGCGGCCAGCATGTGCGGGAGCTGGTCCACCGAGGTCGCCGAGTACTTGTTGTGGCTGCGCAGCGTGCGGGCGAACCACTGGCCGCCGAGCAGCGCGCCGTGGTTGTGCACGGTCGGGTTGCCCTGATAGAGCGCCACCGCGTGGCGGCCGTGCGCGCGCTGGATCGCCGCCAGGCGTTCCGCTGCCTCGTGCAGCGCCTCGTCCCACGGGATCTCCTGCCAGCCCGAGGCGGTGCGGCGCCGCGGCCGGCGCACGCGGTCGGGGTCGTCGTGCAGGTCCTGCAGCGCGACCGCCTTGGGGCACACGTGGCCGCGGCTGAACGGGTCGTCGGCGTCGCCGCGGATGTCGGTGATGCGCCCGCCTTCGCCGCGGATCACGATCCCGCACATCGCCTCGCACAGGCTGCAGGTGCGGAAGTGCGTGAACGCGGGGCCGCTCACTTCAGGCCATGGACGAGGTACAGGTCGCCGACGATGCGGCGCAGGCCGTAGGCGTAGCTGCGCTCGTCGGGCGTGATCGCGATCGGCGTGATCAGGTCGACCCCCGCCGGGTCGGGCGGGCGCAGCTCGCGCCACGGCGTGCGGCGCCCGCTGGCGATCTCGACCTTGAACACCCGCGCCGGCAGCTCGCCGAGGCGCACGGCGAACAGCGAGCGGCTGTCCGCCGTCCAGCCCGCCGGCCGCTCCCCCGGCTCGAAGCCGGGGATCGGAATCGGCTCGCCCGCGGGCACGGGGTACAGCATGGGCTCGCCAGCGAGGGTCAGGCCCGCGACCCGGGTCCCGTCCGGCGACACGTGGTGCGCCAGCGGCCGCACGCCTTCGGGGCTGATCGGCCGCGGCGCGCCGCCCTTCACGTCCTGCACCCACAGCCGCGTGCCCTGGCCCTCCGCATTGCCGGAGAAGAGCACGCGCTGGCCGTCGGGGAACCACGCGCTCCACTGGTGGTTGATCGCGTCCGCGGTCAGGTCGCGCGGCTCGCCCGGCCCCGTCGGCAGCAGGCGCAGTTGGGCGGGCTTGCCGTGGGCGCCCGGCACCAGCACCAGCGCCCACTTGCCGTCGGGCGAGAGCTCGTTGGCGATGCCGTCGCCGAGCCGCACGGCCGGCGCGCCGTCGGTCGGCCGCAGGTAGACGCCGAAGCCGAGACCGCCACCTTCGCCCTGCTCGCTGAACAACACGTGGCGGCCGTCGTCCGCGAGATCGGTGAGCCGCGACCAGTCGAGCCACGACAGGTTGCGCTCGGCGGGTGATGCCGGCGTTCGGGCGACGATCTCGCGGCGGAAGTCGTCGCGGGTCAGCAGCACGCGGCCCTCGCGGTCGATGTCGTGCAGGGTGACGGGGCCGGCCCCGGACAGGATCGGCCGCTCGCGGCCCGCGAGGTCGACGGCGAACAGCGAGCGCGCCATGCCGATCCGGCTGCCCGTGAACCACACCTCGCGGCCATCCGGCGACCAGGCGACGCCCGCGGCCGACAGCCAGCCCTTGGACAGCGTGGTCTTGGTGCCATCCGCCGTCACCACCGCGATGTCGCCGCCGTCGTCGCTCTGCAGCGGGTGGTCGACGAACGCGACGTGGCGGCCGTCGGGCGAGACGCGGGGGTGGCTGACGTAGCCACCCGAGGTGTAGAGCATCTTGCCCGTCGGGTACTCCAGCCGGCTGCGGCCATCGACGTCGCGCACGATCGCGAGCTGCTTGCCGTCGGGCGACCAGTCGGCGCCCTGCACGTCCTCCAGCATCGGCCGCGGCGCGCCGCCGCCGAACGGCACGCGCGACAGCGTGCCCGCGTGGACGAAGCCGCGCTGGTAGCGCCGTGCCAGCGTGACCGCCAGCTCGCCCTCGCGCGAGATCGACAGCAGCTCGGCGTTGTCGAGGTCGAGCGGCCGCGCCTCCGGGCTCTCGCGCCGCACCGAGTAGACGCGGGCGGGCGCGCCGTCCCACGCCGCGGAGTAGACGACGGCGCCCTCGGACGCGAAGCGGGCGCTGATCACGGACCCGCGCTGGAAGGTCAGCCGCTCGAAACGGGCGGGCGTCGGCCGCTCGCCGAGGCCGAGGCGGTGGCCCACGAAGCCCGCGGCGGCTGTCGCGAGCAGGGCGACGGCGAGGCCGGCGAAGCGCGGGCGCGAGCGTGACGCGGGTGCCGCGGCCAGCACCGGGTGGCTGAGGCCGGACGCGGCCGAGACCGCCTCCAGTTGAAAGGCGAGGTCGAGCGCCGACTGGAAACGTTCGTCCGGGTTCTTCTCCAGGCAGCGGCGGACGACGTGGTCGAGCAGCGGCGGCAGGCCACGCACCTGCTGGGTCAGCTCGGGCGGGTCCTCCTTGAGGATCGCACTCATCGTGTCGGCCGCGGTCTCGCCGCTGAACGCGCGGCGGCCCGTCAACATCTCGTAGAGCACGGCGCCGAACGCGAACAGGTCCGCGCGCGGGCCCGCGACCTGGCCGCGCACCTGCTCGGGCGCCATGTAGCCCGCGGTGCCCAGCACCACGCCGGGGCCGGTGTGACCGCGGGTGTCCGCGCTGTGCGGGCTGGGCGCCTCCGCCTCCATCGCCTCCACGAGCCGGGCCAGGCCGAAGTCGAGCACCTTGGCGCGGCCGTCGCGGGTCAGGAACACGTTCTCGGGCTTCAGGTCGCGGTGCACGATGCCGCGCTCGTGGGCCGCGGCCAGGCCGCGCGCGATCTGGGCGCCGAGCTCCAGCGCCTTGCGCACGGGCAGCGGGCCGCGCACCAGCGCCGCGCGCAGGGTGTCGCCCTCCAGCAGCTCCGAGACCACGTACGGCGACCCCTCGGCATGGCCGACGTCGTAGATCGCCAGCACGTTGGGATGGGAGAGCGCCGCCAGGCTCTTCGCCTCCTGCTCGAAGCGGGCCAGCCGGCTGGGGTCCGAGGCGTTGGCCGGGAACAGCACCTTGACCGCCACGTCGCGGCCGAGCCGGCCGTCGCGGGCGCGGTACACCTCACCCATGCCGCCGGCGCCCACGGGGGTGGCGATCTCGTAGGGTCCGAGCCGAGTTCCGGGGGCGAGGGGCATGACACGAGCATACAATCGCCTCCCAAACCCCAAGGTGACCATGCGCGAAGACTTCACGCTCGGGATCGAAGAGGAGTTCCAGCTCGTCGACCCCGAGACCCGCGAGCTGCGCAGCCACATCGAGGAGATGCTCGAGGCCAGCGCGCACCTGGGCGACCAGGTCAAGGCCGAACTGCACCAGAGCGTCGTCGAGGTCGGCACCCCCGTCTGCCGCGACATCCGCGAGGCACGCGAGGCCGTCAAGCACCTGCGGCGCTCGCTGATCACGGCGGCCGAGGAGCGCGGCGTGCGGATCGTGGCCGCCGGCACCCACCCGTTCTCGCACTGGAAGGACCAGCAGATCACCGACCGCGCGCGCTACCTCGACATCGTCAACGAGATGGAGGACCTGGCCCGCGCCAACCTGATCTTCGGCCTCCACGTCCACGTCGGCGTGAAGAACCGCGAGACCCAGATCCAGGTCATGAACGGGGTGCGCGCGTTCCTGCCCCACCTGCTGGCGCTGTCGTGCAACTCGCCCTTCTGGTGCGGCCGCCGCACGGGCGTGAAGTCCGTGCGCTCGACCATCTTCAAGCGCTTCCCGCGCACCCAGATCCCGGACCTCTACCACTCGTGGGAGGACTACCAGAAGTACGTCGCGCTGCTCGTGCGCACCCACTCGATCGACGACGCCAAGAAGATCTGGTGGGACATCCGGCCCCACGCCTACTTCGAGACGCTGGAGTTCCGGGTCTGCGACATCCCCTCGCGCTGGGAGGAGAGCGTCGCCATCGCCGCCCTGTGCCAGGCACTGGTGGCCAGGCTGTGCCGGCTGCTGGAGCAGAACCTCGAGTACCGCTGGTACCCGCGGGCCGTGATCGAGGAGAACAAGCACCGCGCCCTGCGCAAGGGCCTCGACGCCCGGCTGATCGACTTCCGCCAGGAGGCGGAGGCGCCCGCCCGGCTGCTGATCCTGGAGCTGCTCGACTTCGTGGACGACGTGGTCGACGACCTGGGCAGCCGGACAGAGTTCGAGTACCTGCGGGGCTGGGTCGAGTCCGGCCAGACCGGGGCCGACCGCCAGCTGGCGGCGTTCGAGGCGACCCGCGACATGCGGGCGGTGGTCGACCTGCTGGCCGAGGAGACGCGGCGGGGCCTGTGAGGCCGGCCTGCTCTTGGTAAAGTAGCGGCCCGATGGCCTACGCCTGCAACCACAAGCGCCTCCACGGCGCCCAGTTCTGCGCCTCCGAATGCCCGACCAAGGCGCCTTGCGGCGTGTTCGACTACGTCCGCGTCGAGAAGCCGTCCGACCTGCCGCCTGCCGACCCGCTGTTCGTCGACGTGGCGATCCTCGACATGAACCACGGCTGGCCGAACCTGGGCCACGACTCGCTCGTCCACGCGGTGCTCGAGACCAGCTGCGACCTGGTCGAGCTGACCGCGCGCTCGGGCCTCGCCGTGCGCGCCATCTCCTTCGACGTGCGGCGCTCGGGCATGGTCCCGGAGCCGCCCGGCGGCCGCTTCGCGGTCTACGTCGGCACCGGCGGCCCCGGCCACATCGACCCCGTCTGCAACGACGGCGTCGCCGAGAGCGCCCAGGGCATCCACGAGAACCCGGCCTGGGAGCCGCGCACGTTCGCGCTGTTCGACGCCATCCTGGCCGACGAGCGGGCGGCGCTGATCGCGGTCTGCCACACCTTCGGCGTGCTGTGCCGCTGGTCGGGCGTGGCGCGGCCGACGTTGCGCGGGCCGGAGAAGGGCGGCAAGAGCACGGGCATCCTGGAGAACGTGTTCTCCGAGCAGGCCGAAGGCCACCCGTGGTTTTCGCGCTTCACCGAGGACCTGCCGGCCGGCCGCCGCACCCGGATCGTCGACAACCGGCTGTTCGACCTGATCCCGACCCACGGCTTCGGCCCGGACCAGGTGCCGATCGGCTGGGAGACGCTGGGCATCGGCGGCCCGCGCGGCAACGCCCTCACCATGCTCGAGTTCGCGCGCGACGCCGCGGGCACGATGCCACGCGTGTTCGGCGTCAACCACCACCCGGAGATCGTCGACCGCGGCCGCCAGATGATGCTGCTGGAGCAGAAGGTGGCCCGCGGCGAGGTCACCCGGCAGTGGGCGGACGAGCGGCGCGAGATCCTGACCCGCACCTATCCCGACGAGAACTCGGACCAGCGCCTGCAGTTCACCTCCGACGCCACCCTGCTCGGCCCGCTGCGTTTCCACGTCCACCGCCAGGTCCGGCTGCGGGCGCTGGCGCTGGGCCTCGACCCGGGAGACCTGCACGAGGAGGCGGTGGTCGACGCGGCTCGCCCCGCGTCCGTGATCGCGTGATCCCCAAGCCGCCGTTCCTGCACGACCTGACGCTGGAGCAGGAGCTGGCCGAGTTCGAGCGGCTGAAGCCGCGGCTGGCCGAGGTGTGGGACGTGCTCACGCTGCAGGAGGAGGAGCCGCACACGTCGGTCGTGGTGCCCTCGCTGACCCTCGACCAGACCGAGCTCAAGAAGCTGGCCGGCGCCAACTTCTACGAGGAGCGGCTGCTGTTCCTGTTGATCCGGCTGCGCAACCCGCGAGCGCGGATGGTGTACGTGACGTCCGAGCCCGTGCACCCGATGATCCTGGAGTACTACTTCCAGTTTCTCGCCGGCATCCCCGCCAGCCACGCCCGCGCGCGGCTGACGCTGCTCTGTGCCCACGACGCCTCGTCGCGCTCGCTGACCGAGAAGATCCTGGAGCGACCGCGCCTGATCGAGCGCATCCGCCAGGGCATCGTCGACCGCTCGCGCGCCTACCTCACCGTCTTCAACTCGACGCCGCTCGAGCGCAAGCTGGCGGTGCTGCTCGGCGTCCCGCTCAACGGCGTCGACCCCCAGCTCGGCCACCTCGGCAGCAAGTCCGGCTCGCGCAAGCTGTTCCGCGAGGCGGGCGTCGCGCTGCCCGACGGCGTCGAGGACCTGCACTCGGAGCACGAGGTCGAAGAGGCGCTGCACGACCTGAAGCGCCGCAAGCCGGGCCTGAAGCGGGCGGTGGTCAAGCTCAACGACAGCTTCTCGGGCGAGGGCAACGCGCTCTTGCGCTTCCCCGCCGACGAGGGCCGCCCGGCACTGAAGGAGGCGCTGCACGACCTCGAGTTCTCGGTGCCGTGGGAGACCTCCGGCGCCTACTTCGAGAAGTTCGCGCGGATGGGCGGCGTGGTCGAGGAGTTCATCGAAGGCAGGGAGAAGGTGTCGCCCTCGTCGCAGCTGCGGATCGGGCCGCGCGGCGAGGTGCTGCCGATCTCGACCCACGACCAGATCCTGGGCGGGCCCTCGAACCAGGTCTTCCTCGGCTGCACCTTCCCCGCCCACGACGACTACCGGATGCGGATCCAGGAGGCCGCGCTCAAGATCGGCCACGCGATGGCGGCCCACGGCGTGGTCAGCCGCTTCGCGGTCGACTTCCTGCTGTGGCGCGACGACCCGCGCGAGGAGTGGAACCTGTCCGCGCTCGAGATCAACCTGCGCATGGGCGGCACCACCCACCCGTACCTGGCGCTGCAGTTCCTGACCAGCGGCGCGCTCGACCCGGTCAGCGGCCTGTTCCTGTCGCCGACGGGCCAGGCCAAGTACTACCGCGCCACGGACAACCTGCGCTCCGAGCACTACCGCGGCCTGCTGCCCGAGGACCTGATCGAGATCCTCACCATCAACAAGCTGCACTACTCCCACGGCAGCGAGTCGGGCGTGCTGTTCCACCTGATCGGCGCCCTCTCCGAGTTCGGCAAGGTCGGCATGACCGCGATCGGCAACGGCCGCGACGAGGTCGACGAGCTGTACCGCCGCACGCTCGCGGTGCTCGACCGCGAGACGACCTACGGCCGGCCGCCGGCGCAGGACCTGGCCGCGGCGCCCCACTGAGGCCGAGCCCACCTTGCCACTGACCCACGACACGCGCCCGCTGCGGGTACTGGTCCTCGAGCAGGACCCGGCGCTTCGCGCTGCGCTGGCGCGCGAGCTGCAGGCCACGTTCCCGGCCGCGACCCTGTTCGAGGCCGCCTCGTTCGGCGCGGTGCCGGGCCTGCTCGGCGGAACGGTGCCGGACGCGGTGCTGGCCGCCGACACGGCCGAGGAGCCGGCGCTCGGCACGCTGATGACCGCGCGCGAGGTGTGGCCCGGCGTGCCCGTCGTCGTGCTCACCGAGCCGGGCAACGAGGAGCGCGCCGCCGCCGCGATCCGGGCCGGGGCCTCCGACTTCGTGCTGACCGACCGCCTCGGCCGGCTGTCGGCGGTGATGTTGTCGGCGCTCGAGCGGCGGCGCATGCGCGAGCACTGGGAGCAGGCGCTGGTGGCCCTGCGCGAGAGCGAGGAACGCTACTCGCTGGCCGCCCGCGGCGCCAACGACGGGCTGTGGGACTGGGACCTGCGCAGCGGCCGCGTGTACTACTCCGAGCGCTGGAAGTCGATGCTGGGCCACGCGGACGGCGAGATCGCGGACTCGCCCGAGGAGTGGTTCTCGCGGGTGATGCCCGAGGACCGCGAGGCGCTCGAGACGGCGATCCGCGAGCACGTCGAGGGCCGGCTCGCCCACCTCGAGGCCGAGTACCGGATGTGCACCGCCGGTGGCGACTGGCACTGGATGCTGGCCCGCGGCCTGGCCGTGCGCGACGGCGACGGCCGCGCCTACCGCATGGCCGGATCGCAGACCGACGTCACGCGCCAGAAGGAGGTCGAGGCGCGGCTGCTCCACGACGCCCTCCACGACTCGCTGACGGGGCTCTCCAACCGCACGCTGTTCATGGACCGCCTGGGCCAGGCGTTGGCCCGCACCCGCCGCCGCGCGGACTCGCTGCTGGCCGCCTTCTACCTCGACCTCGACCAGTTCAAGGTCGTCAACGACAGCCTCGGCCACACGATCGGCGACAGCCTGCTGATGGGCGTGGCAGGGCGGATCAAGAGCTGCCTGCGCCCGGGCGACACGGTGGCGCGGATCGGCGGCGACGAGTTCGCCGTGTTCGTCGAGGACGTCGACGACGTCAGCCAGGCGCTGCGCATCGCGGAGCGCGTCCACGAGGAGTTCCTGGTCCCGTTCCACCCCGGCGGCAACGAGGTGTTCGCCACCGCCAGCGTGGGCCTGGTGCTGACCGGCGGCGCGTACGAGCGCGCCGAGGAGCTGCTGCGCGACGCCGACATCGCGATGTACCGCGCCAAGCGCGCCGGCCGCGGTCGCACCGAGATCTACGACGGATCGATGCACGCGGCGGCCACCGCCCGCCACCGGCTGGAGAACGACCTGCGGCGGGCGGTCGAGCGCGGCGAGTTGCGCCTCGCGTTCCAGCCGATCGTCGACCTGGCCGACGGCCGGGTGTCGAGCCTCGAGGCACTGGTGCGCTGGCAGCACCCCGAGCGTGGACTGCTGATGCCGCTCGAGTTCATCCAGGTCGCCGAGGAGATGGGCGCGATCGTGCCGGTCGGCGAGTGGGTGCTGAACGAAGCCTGCCGGCAACTGCGTGGCTGGCGCGATGCCGTGGCCGAGGCGGCCGGGCTGACCATCAGCGTCAACCTCTCCGCGCGCCAGTTCTCGCAGGGCGACGTGCTGGCGTTGACCGACGAGGCGCTTTCGCTGTCCGGCATCCCGGGGGCGGCGCTGCGGCTGGAGCTGACCGAGAGCGTGGTGATGGAGGACGCCGAGCAGGCCACGCGCAAGCTCCACCAGTTGCGCGAACTGGGCGTCGGCCTCGACATCGACGACTTCGGCACCGGCTACTCGTCGCTGTCCTACCTGCGCCGGTTCCCGATCGACGCGCTGAAGATCGACCGCTCGTTCGTCGACGGCCTGGGCCAGGACGCCGAGGATCTGGCGATCGTGCGCACGATCGTCACCCTCGCCGGCAACCTCGGCGTCGACACCATCGCGGAGGGCATCGAGGGCACGCTGCAGCTCGCCCAACTGCGCTCGCTCGGCTGCCCGATGGGCCAGGGCTACCACTTCGCCCGCCCGCTGTGGCCCGACGACGTGCCCGCGGTCTTACGAGCCGGCTTCGCGTCCATCTGAGGCTGAGGCGAGCAGGCGCCTGGCCAGCGCCAGCGCCTCGTCGAGCCCCGTCACCTCTCCGTCGAGCTGGCGCTCGTAGACGGCCTGCAGCAGGCGGCCGATCGCAGGCCCCGGCGCCAGGCCCAGCTCCAGCGCGTGGCGCCCCAGCAGCAACGGCGGCGGCGCTCCGCGCACGACGTCGAGCGCGCGGACCTTGTCGCGGAACCAGTCCATGGCCAGCGGCGCGAACACCCCGGGCGCGCGGCCGAGGCAGTCGGCCCGGGCAACCCGCTCCAGGAGGTCCGCCTCGCACTTCTTCGCCAGCCGCCGGATCGCGCCGTCGCCGACCTTGTCCCGCTCCTTGTAGAGCTGCCCCGGCTTGAGGTGGTGGGCGACCAGCGCCACGACCTGCGCGCGCACGTCGTAGCCGGCGAGCGTCCACACCTTCCAGCGCTCGAGCAGCGAGAGGGTGGGCGGCACGCCCGCTTCTTCGTGTCCCGGCGAGCGGGTGCGGCCGTCGAAGAAGCGGGTGGTCGCGGGCTTGCCGAGGTCGTGGCACAAGGCACCCAGCATCAGCGCCAGCGCCCGCGGCTTGTCGAGGCCGTCGCGCAGCGCCGCCGCCTGGTCGATCACCTGCAGCGTGTGGACCCAGACGTCGCCCTCGGGGTGCCACTCGGGCTCCTGCGGCGTGTCCCGCAGCGGCAGCAGTTCCGGGGCGACGGCGGGCAGCAGGCCCCAGCCGTCCAGCAGGGCGAGCCCGATCGACGGCCGCTCCGCCAGCAACAGCAGCTTCTCGATCTCGCCCCACACCCGCTCGGCCGGCAACTCCGCGAGCGGCATGGCGCGGCACAGCGCCGCCGTCGCCGGCTCGACCGTGAACTCGTAGCGGGCCGCGAGCTGCACGGCCCGCAACGCACGCAGCGGGTCGTCGCCGAAGGTCGCGGCATCGACCGCGCGCAGCACTCCGGCGGCGACGTCGGCGCGCCCGCCCGTGGGGTCGATCAACTCGCCCGTCCGCGGGTCGAGCGACATCGCGTTGATGGTGAAGTCGCGTCGCCGCGCGGCCTCGGCCGGGGTCATCGCCGGGTCGCCGGTGACGGCGAAGCCGCGGTGGCCCGGCCCCGTCTTCGAGTCGCGCCGCGGTAGCGCGACGTCGACGGCGCCGTCGATCCCGGCCACCCCGGCCAGCTTCAGCACCGTGAACGCCTCGCCCACCGCGTGGACGGCGCCGTGACGGGCCAGCACGGCCTCCAGTGCCGGCAGCGGCAGGCCGAACACCTCGAGGTCGTAGTCCTCGAGCCCGCGGCCCAGCAAACCGTCGCGCACGCCGCCGCCGACGAGCAGGGCGCGACCACCGCTGGCGTGGAGATCGGCCACCAGCGCCTGCAGTCCGGCGGGCAGGTCGCGGAGCAGCGAACGCAGCGCGTCGGCGGCGGGGTCGGGTGCCATCTGTTCCGGAGGCTACCAAAGACGAAGGGCCGGGCGCCCCTGGCGGGAGGCCCGGCCCTTCGGTCAGGTCGACGCCGTTGGTGTTGGCGACGAACAGGTCGTTGGGCAGGGTGCGGGTGATGATCGTGCACCCGGCCTTCGGTCTCTTTCGTCGTAATGGCCTGTCTTGGCACAACTTGGCCGACTATTCGTTCGATCTGTTTATGTTATGTATGGGCCGACTCCATTGCTTTCGATCCAGCAGGGCCGCGAAACTCCAAGGACATGGATCCACGGCGAGAGACTCGACGCCGAGTGCGCCGGGTGGCCCGCCCAAGCGTGGGCGACAAGTCGTTGAGCTGACAACATATAGGGCGACGAGCGTCGTCCGGCACTAGTGGCACACGACATGCTTTGACAAATGGGCACACGCGCTGGCCGCGATTGCGGCCACGACCCGCCTCGCCAATGGTCCTGATCCAGAGAGCCGTCCCCTTGAGAAGGAGACCCCGATGAGATTCCCGTTCCGGGCGGGGGCAGCGCTGCTAGCGCTCGCCACCCTGCTGCTGTCCGCTCCGGCCGACGCCCAGATCACCCGCGGCGCCATCTCCGGTGTCGTTCGCGACACGAGCGGCGGGCTGGTGCCCGGCGCGCTGGTGACCGCGACCAACGTCGACACCAACATCGGTCGCTCGGCCGTCACCGACGGCGAGGGCTTCTACCGCATTCCCGCGCTCGACCCGGGCACCTACAACGTGACCGCCGAGCTCAGTGGCTTCAACACGGTCGCCTTCAAGGGCATCCGCCTGGTGTCGGCGGGCGAGGTCTCGCTCAACGCCGAGATGAAGGTGGCGAGCGTCGGCGAGACGATCACGGTCGAGGGCAAGGCCGGCGCCATCGAGCTCAACAAGACCAACGCCACGGTCGGCACCACCGCCACCGCGCGCCAGGTCGTCGAGCTGCCGCTGTCGTCCGACCGCAACATCAACAACCTGATCGCGACCTCGCCCAACGTCAGCCGGGTCAGCGGCCAGGGCACGTTCGCGGCCAACGGCCAGCGCTCGCGCAACAACAACTACATGATCGACGGCTCGGACAACAACGACATCAGCGTCACCATCGCGACGACCCAGGTGGTGCCGGAGTCGGTGGCGGAGTTCCAGGTCCAGACCAACGCCTACTCGGTCGAGTTCGGCCGCAACAGCGGCGCCCAGGTCAACGTCATCACCAAGTCCGGCTCGAACACGTTCCGCGGCGAGGTGTGGGACTACTACCGCACCAACTCGCTGGCCTCGCTGACCAAC
>JAMPXO010000016.1 GCA_023701125.1 Vicinamibacteria bacterium
CTCGGCTGGACGAACAGGGCCCCCGACCGCCTGGTCGCCGTCAACGACGTCCGCGAGCTGGGCCTCGAGTGGACCGGCGAGTTGCGGCCGGAGTGGCCGCTGACGCTGACCGTCGCCCGCCAGACCCGCTTCCACGAGAACGCGCCGGGCGAGAGCGAGAACTTCTCGGGCGTCGTCGCCCAGGGCACGATCAGCCACCCGTTCTCGTGGCTGACCGTGGCGCTGCAGGGCCAGCGCAGCACCTATCTTTCCGCCTTCGAGGACAACGGCTACTACGTCAGCAAGGGCGGGCGGCTGGAGTTCTCGGGCGGCCTGCCCCTGCGCCTGCGCTTCGTGCTCGCCGGCGGCCTCCAGCGCAACGACTACCCGCTCCAGGCCGCCGCCATCGGCGTGCCCCGCCGCGACGACGTCCGCAGCTTCGCGGTCGGCCTGTCGCGCAACGTGGGAGACTCGCTCTTCATTCGGCTCGACTACCAGATCGAGCAGCGCATCTCGAACATCCCGGGCTACTCGAACCGCACCGGCGGATTCATGTTCGGCGTCGGCTTCTCGCGCCGCAAAGAGCTACTGTGACGATCCTCGCTCTCGGCCTCGCCCTGCTGCTGCAGGCCGCTCCCGTGGCCCCTCCGCCGACGGCCACTCCGGAACCCACCCCGGAACCGTTCACCCAGGCGGAGACGGAGTACCGCGTCGGCGTCGGCGACGTGCTCGACGTGACGGTGATCGGCAACGCGGAGCTGTCGCGCACCGCCCCGATCCAGCCCAGCGGCGGCGTCTCGCTGCCGCTGCTCGGCGAGGTGGTCGTCTCCGGCCTGACGATCCCCGAGGTGCAGCGCAAGGTCACCTCGCTGCTCGAGCGCGACTACCTGGTCAACCCCCAGGTCGAGGTCAAGGTCCGCGAGTACCAGAGCCAGTTCGTGTTCGTCGTCGGCGAGGTCAATCGCCCCGGCCGCCAGGCCCTGCGCGGCACCACCCGCCTGCTCGACGCGCTGCTGGCGGCCGGCGGCTTCAACCCCCGCGCCTCCGGCGAGGTGCTGATCACCCGCGTGCCCGACGGCGGCGGCGATCCGCAGACGCTGCGCATCCGGCTGTCGGGGCCGACGCCGACGCCGCAGGACCAGATCAACCTGCGGGTGCCGCTGCTCCACGGCGACGTCCTGACGGCCACGCCGATGAGCTATGTTACGGTCCAGGGAGAGGTCGCCCGGCCCGGTCGCTATCCCCTGGAGGGCGACCTGACCGTCACGTCCGCGATCGCCCTGGCGGGGGGCAAGACCCGCTTCGGCTCGGACAAGGTGGAGATCTCGCGCCTGGAGGCGGGCGGCATGCGCAGGACGTTCAAGGTCGACATCAAGGGCATCCACAAGGGCAAGGAGCCCGACGTGACGGTCCAGGCCAACGACACGATCGTGGTGTCCCGACGCTTGTTCTGATTCGTCAGTCGAGGGTTTGGGGGTCCGGAACCCCATGAGCGGTGAACTGGAGCCGGGCGGCGTCGGCGCCGAGATGGGCCCCGAGGCTCGCTATTACCTCGACCTGCTGTGGCGCAGCCGGGCGCTGATCGTCGCCGGCGCCGCGGCCGGGCTGCTGGTGGGCGGCTTCGTCGCCTTCGTCCAGACCCCCGAGTACCAGTCCGAGGCCACACTCCAGATCGACCCGCCGATGCCGGCCGTGATGAGCGTCAACGAGGCGCTGCTCGGCGGCGGCACGCTGTGGCAGTACGCGGACTTCTACAACACGCAGTACCAGTTGCTGCGCTCGCGCGAGATCGTGGACATCACGCTCGACCGGCTCAAGCTGCACGAGCACCCGCCGTTCAAGGACGCGCCGGACCCGACCGGGCTGTTCAGCGCGGGGCTCGCCGTCGCGCCGGTGCCGGAGACACGCCTGGTCAAGGTCCAGATCACCCACGAGGACCCGAAGGAGGCCGCGCGGCGGGCCAACGCGCTGGCCGAGGTCTACGTCGAGCGCTCGCTGTCCAGCCGGGTCGAGGCCGCGCGGCGCGCCAGCGACTGGATCCAGGAGCGGCTGCTGGCCACCCAGCAGTCGATGCGCGAGGCCAACGAGAAGCTGTACTCGACCGCGTCCTCGGCCGACCTGGTGACGCCCGCGGGCGAACCGACGGCGCTCTCCAGCCAGCTCGGCAAGCTGACCGAGGACTACATGGACTCGCGCGCGCGCCGCATCACGCTGGAGGCGGCGCTCAAGCAGGCGGCCGACATGAAGGCGCGCGGGGTCGGCCTGGAGTCGCTGCCGCAGGTGGTGGGCGACGTGGCGGCCAACGAGATCGGCCAGCAGATCGCGGCCGCCCGCATCGAGCAGGTGCGGCTGCGCGAGAAGTACAAGGAAGCGCACCCGGAGATCCAGCGCCGGCAGAGCCAGATCCAGGACCTCGAGCGGGCCCGCGCGGCGCGCGCCGAGCAGATCCTGGAGGGCCTGCGCACCGAGTACTCCCAGCTCCAGAAGCGCGAGCAGGAGCTGCAGGGCGCGATGGACGCGCAGCGCACGCAGGCCGCCGCCCAGAGCCGCCGCACCACCGAGTTCGACACCCTGCGCAAGGAGGCCAGCTCGGCCGAGAACCTGTACGAGGTGCTGCTGCAGAAGCTGCAGGAGACGGACATCGCCTCCTCGCTGCGCAACAGCACGGTCGCGCTGGTCGAGCGGGCGCGTCCGGCGCAGGAGCCGATCCGGCCCAACAAGCGCCGCATCGCCGGCATCGGCCTGCTGGCGGGCCTGTTGCTGGGCGTGGCCGCGATCCTGCTGCGCGACTTCTTCGACAACACGATCAAGTCGCCGGAGGAGGTCGAGCGCTTCCTGCGCGCCGAGCTGCTGGCGGCGGTGCCGCGCTACGACCAGGAGAGCGTGCACCTGGTGACCGAGGCCTACCAGGCGCTGCGCACGTCGCTGCTGTTCGCGCGCTCGAGCGAGCGCGGCCAGGTGGTGCTGGTGACCGGCACGGCGCCGCAGGAGGGCAAGACCACCACGCTGATCAACGTCGGCAAGCTGCTCGCCTCGTCGGGCGAGAAGACACTGGCGATCGACTGCGACCTGCGCCGCGCCCAGCTCCACACCCGGCTCGGCCTGCCCCGCGACCCCGGCCTCTCCGACCACTTCGTGCGCCACGAGCCGCTCGACAACCTGATCCGGGCGACGCGGGTGCCGAACCTGTTCGTGCTGACCTCGGGCCAGTTGCCGCCCAACCCGCCGGCGCTGCTGGCCCGGCGCAGCATGGCCGAGCTGCTCGACGGCCTGCGCGACCGCTTCGACTGGATCCTGCTCGACTCGCCGCCGCTGGCCTCGGTCACCGACGCGCTGCTGCTGGCCCGCCACGCGGACATGGTGGTCTTCGTCGTCCACCACAACCAGGTCGACAAGCACGTGATCCGGCGCGCGCTGGGCTCGCTGCGGCGGGCCGCGGACAACCTGCTGGGCGTCGTCCTCAACGGCGTCTCGACCCGCACCCGCGGCGACTATTACTACTACTACTACCAGAACGCCCCGGGCGAGGACGAGAAGAGGGCCGTCGAGACCGACAGCGGCCCGGTCGAGGGCGCGCCCGCCGCGCGCAAGGCCTCGCGCCGCACGGCGAAGCCCGAGGCCGGCCAGCCCACGTAGCGCTCGCCCTCCCCGAAACACGAAAGCCCGGGCCGTCGTGGCCCGGGCTTTTTCGTCTTCGGTCGGGTTACCCGATCGGGAGCGGGTTGGTCGGGCTGGCCACGTCCTGCGGAGGCAGCACCGGAGGCGGGCTGCCTCCGGGAGGGCCACCGCCGGGGGGACGACCGCCGCCCGGAGGCGTGCCGCCGCCGCCGGGACCGCCGGGGCCGCTCGGCGGCGCACCGGGGAGGCCACCGTCGCCGCCGATCTGGGAGCCCTGGGCCGCGGCGAACTGCTCGCCGGCCTGGGGGCCGACTTCGCCGCAGAAGGCCCCCGCGCGCTCCGAGGCGCGCTTGCGCAGGAAGCTGAGGGCGTCGATCGCCCGCTCGCGGGAGATCGGCCCCGGCGCGCCGGCGTCGAAGCCGAGGCGGTCCAGCGTTGCCAGGTAGGCCTCGGCGTCGTTGCGCTTGCGCTCGAGCCGCAGCCGCGACACGGCCGCGCCTTCGGCCAGCGTGACCGAGACCGAGTGCCGGCCCGCGGTGAACTCGCGGGTCAGCACCGACCGCCACTGCGGCCGCGGGATGTCGGCGCCGACGTAGGGACAGGTCACCGACTTGGCGCAGCCGTCCGCCGTCCAGCTCTGGCCCGAGCCCTGGAGCCCGAAGGAGTAGAGGGTGTAGACCCCGTGCTCGGGCACGTCGAGCATCACGTGGGCCGACAGGCCGCGCTGGTCGGCGGCCAGGTAGGCTTCGCCACCGCCGCCCGCCGCCAACTGGGTGTCGGGCGTGGCCGAGACGAAGCGCGAGGCCGGGACCTCCTCGCTCCAGTCGCCCGGCGGCAGCTCGTGCTCGAGCTCGGTGGCGCGGAGCAGGGTGACCGCGACGTCGTCCGTGTAGAGCAGCGCGGTGCCCTTCCAGCCGCCCAGCGGCTCGACCGGCACCAGGCACGGCGGGGTCAGCTCCACCCGCTCGAGCAGGGCGTCCCCGCGGAGCTGGACCCGGGCGTAATAGAGCCCGGGATCGAGGTGGGTGCGGCCGGCCTCGCGCCAGCCGCCGTCGAGGGTCGGCAGCGCGGGGAAGGAGACCACCACCGCCTCGTCTTCGCGGCGCACGACGTCGACCACGCAGGGCGACTCTTCGCCGCCCTGCAGCTTCAGCCGCACCTTGTAGTCGCCCGGCATGATGATCGTCAGCGGGTAGTGGACGGAGGCCAGCTCGGTGGTCGCGGCCAGCATCTGGCGTGGCCCGCGGAGCGTGAGGTTGGTGCCCTCGGTCCGCTCGTACTGGGCGGCCGGGAACAGCAGGGCCTCTTTCCACGACAGCGACGCGAACAGCGTCGAGGCCCGCGCCTGCGGCGGCAGGGCGTCGGACAAATCCATCGCGTTGAGCATCAGCCGCGCCCACTCGGCGTGGGTCACGGGTGCCTGGCGCGGATCGCCGTACAGCGGCAGGAGGGTGGTACCGCAGACGGCGAGAAGTACAAGGTGCTTTGGCTTGAACACTGGTCGTACCCCTCCCCAGAGTCCACCCTACGCGCCGCGACCGCCCGCTGTCAAAGCCGGGCAGGGCGCGTGAGCCCCGTCACAGGCCCGCATTGTGGTGCCCCCGGCCCTCGGATAGGATGGTGTGTCGGCGTCATCCTCCCTCCTGACACCGGCGTTTGTCCGCGAACGCCGTCTCACCTCGAAGTGTCTCCATCGCGATCTCGAGGGTTGACGGGCGGCGTTCCTGGGGGAGTGTTCATGCAGACGTCCAGTCGTGCCGTGAAGGGCCGCATCCTGTGGGCCCTCGCTCTCGCCGTCCTGTGCGCCCCGCAAGGCCTCGCCCAGGGCGTGCTGAGCATCGAGATCGTCAACGGGTACAACCTGATCGTCGACTCGAACGTCACGGCCCCCTCGACCTACGCCCCCGGCGCGGCCTACATCGGCGCCCAGGTCTGCAACACGGGCAACGCCACGCTCGACAACGTCACGGCCTACGTCGGCAACTACCAGGCGACACGCAGCTTCACGGCCACGACCACGGCCGGCAGCCGGACGATCACCGCGACGGGCGTCGGCGCCAACGCCTTCGCACCGACGACCGAGGGCGGCCTGCTGATCAGCGGCAGCCCCAACATTCCCGCGGGCACGACGCTCTCGGCCATCGCCAGCGCCACCAGCGCGACGCTCAGCGCGCCGGCCACGGTCTCGGGTTCGCTCACGGTCACCCTGACCGCGGCTCCCGGCGTCTTCCCGGTCACCACCTTCGGCGCCGACCCCAACCCGCTGCGCTTCCACCTGGCGAACACCGGGCCGTACTCGCTCACGCTCGAGGTCGGCAGCGGCTCGCTCGAGGACGGCACTCGCTACGTCGGCAGCCTGGCGGCGGGCGAGTGCCGCATCCAGTACTGGCTGTTCTCGTACCCGCAGTGCGTGAACGTGAGCGGCGCGCCGCAGTACCCGCCGTGTGACGTCAGCATCGCCGGCGGCATCAAGGCCGAGGACGACCTGTCGCTCGACTACGACATCTGGGCCACGACCACGACGGCGATCGCGTCGCCGACGGTCGTCGAGACCGGCGATTTCACGATGCGCAACGAGATCTCGGCCTCCGCCAACAAGATCTGGCCCAACACCGCGTCGAAGGTGCCGGACGAGTACCTGGCGGCGATCCAGGGCGTCGTCGGCTGGGGCACGCTGGGTCCCGACGGCCAGCCGCTGACCGCGGCCAGCGCCGTCTACCCGGGCCAGCGCGTGATCACGACCCAGGGCATCTGGTACGACCTCGGCAACGTCGGCCACGGCTTCGACAACAACGGGGACCTGATCCCCGACCAGAACGCCTGGCTGCAGCCGGTCGGCGACGCGGCCTCGTTCGACACCGCCTGCTTCCGGATGGTCAACGTGTACGGGATCGTGATCGTCAAGCTCAAGGACGGCGGCGAGCTGCTGATCCCGTTCCAGAACCAGCTCTACCACGAGAACCTGCCCGACAACACGGGCGTCGTCGGCCTCGTCTACTACCAGTACATCGCCACCCGCGAGGGCTGCGCCGCGAACATGACGCCGTACCAGGAAGCGGCCTCGGGCTACGACAACGAGAAGTTCAGCGCCGACTACGGCCTGAACCTCGGCCTGCAGAGCGGCGAGTTCGACACCGACCTGACGTTCAGCAAGACCGACGGCGTGACGACCGTGGCGCCGGGGGGCACGCTGACCTACACGATCTCGGCGACCAACTCGACCGGCGTGGCGCTGGGCGCGCCTGACCTCGGCACCCCGCTCGTCTTCCGCGAGTCGATCCCGACCGGCACCACCTACGTGGCGAGCTCGGCCGACAACACCATGGTCGCGCCGACCGGCACCGGCACGTACAGCCAGGGCTTCACGGACGTCGACGGCAACCTCGACCCCTGCCCGATCAACTACAACATCACCAGCTCGAGCTGGCTGCCCTTCTACTCGAACGACGGCGGCTTCACCTGGGTGCTGACCCCCGAGCCCTCGGGCGTGACCGACATCCGCTGGCTGTTGCAGACGACGATCGCCCTCGACGGGTCCCACGACCGCTCGGCGTGCGTGGCGCCGAACGGGGTCTACGACGACGGCACGCTGGACACCTCGCTGCCGCCCGGCAAGACCGTCAGTGTCCAGTTCCAGGTCACGGTCGACACCAACCCCAGCGCCGTCATCTGCAACAC
Organism: Vicinamibacteria bacterium; assembly: GCA_023701125.1. Classification (GTDB taxonomy): domain Bacteria; phylum Acidobacteriota; class Vicinamibacteria; order Fen-336; family Fen-336; genus WYBL01. The sequence continues at coordinate 7,276 of JAMPXO010000016.1, forward strand.
CGCGCGGGTCGGCTTCGGGCCGGCGCTCTCCAACGTCGAGGCCACCGACTGCACGCTGGTCAGCGGCCCCAACAGCATCGCGGGCAGGGTCTTCGAGGACGACGGCGGCGACGGCACCGCGACCTACGGCAACGGGCTGATCGACAACGCGACCGAGGTCGGCATCGGCAACGGCACGACCGGCACCCTGGTCCGGCTGTACTACGACGCCAACGCCGACGGCCTGCTCGACGAGGGCGACCTCTACTACGACGAGACCTTCGCTTCGGCGACCGGCGCCTACTCGTTCACGCTCCTGCCCGACGGCAACTTCATCGTCGTCGCCAAGAAGTACGACGGGGTCACGGTCACCACCACCGCGGGCAGCATGACCGTCACCTCGCCGCAGGCGGTGTTCACGTCGGACGACATTGGCAAGAGCATCTCCGGCAACGGCATCCCGCTGGGCGCCACGATCGCGGCCGTGATCTCGCCCACCGAGATCGAGATCAGCTCCAATGCGACGGTCTCGAACACGGTGATCGCGCTGGTCGCCGCCGGCACCAGCGACGCGGCGACCGAGTTCCTGGCGGGCCGCGTCACCAATGCCGACCTCACGACCGGCTGGGGCAACACCACCTACGATCCGAACCTGGCGCTGACCACGGACTCGGGGATCCTCAAGCTGCACGAGGACCTGACCACGGTGTCGCTGGCGATCAGCATCGACCTCGACCACTCGAACGCCCTCAACCAGAGCCTGACCACCACCGAGCTGACCGCGATCAACTTCGGCTTCGCGCCGCCGTTCGAGCTGACCAAGACCGTGGCGGCGACGACCGTCGACGAGGGCGACCTCTTCGACTACACGATCGTGCTGACGAACCGCCTGCCCAGCGTCGGCGTGCAGGGCCCGTCGGGCTGCCAGTACACGGCGTGGGCGACGACCGGCTCCAACGGCACGCCGGCGAACAAGGAATTCACGAACTTCGCGGAGGCCCACGACGGGCCCAACCGCCAGGTGGCCACGGCCTACATCGAAGGCGGCGCCAACCGCTTCATGTACTCGCAGGGCTTCCGCCTGGCCGACCAGGCCGGCTCGATCACCCGCGTCGAGGTGCTGGTGATGGCCTACTACGACGGCACACTCGACAACGACCGGCTGGAGCTGCAGGCGCGGCTGGCCGGCGTCGACAACACGCTGACCACGATCAACTCGGCGGCGATGGCGTCGTACATCGGCCCGCCGCCCGACCTCAACCCCAACAGCGCGATCTCCTGGGACGTGACGTCCAACCGCCCCGGCGGCGGGAGCTGGACCTGGGCCGACGACTTCTTCGGGCTGCGCGTCTACACCAACCCCGCGAAGGCGTCCGGGGCCGACCCGCGCACGTTCTCCATGGACGCCGTCGGCATCCGGGTGACCACCGACGCCGACTGCGTCGCCGGCACCTCGACCACGCTCGACCCGGTGCCGCTGCAGGACCGCTACGACGCGACCTGGATGTCGTTCGTCTCGGCGGTGCCGCCGCCGACGACCGTCTCGGGCTCGACGCTGCAGTGGGACAACGTCGGCCCGATCCTGCCCGGCACCTCGACCACGGTGACGGTGACGATGCGCGCCAACGACGTGGCCGGCCTGGAACTCGGCTCCTGTGCCACGACCTTCGCCGGCATCCCCGGTACCGCGCCGCCGACGGACACGCTGTGCAACCTGGCCGAGACCGCCTACACCGGCCACAACGTCTACTACGCCGACGGGCGCCTGGCCAACGACGACGACGACAAGGTCGCGGTCAACATCCAGGGCAAGGGCGAGCTGCGCGGCACGGTGTTCCGCGACGACGGCAACACCGCGGCCGACGGCTGGGCGATGGAGGCCGCGTCGATCGACCTGCGGCTCGCCAACGTCAGCGTCACGTTGTTCGCCTGCGTCAAGGCCGACGGCGTGACGCTCGAGACCGGAGCCACCAACAACAAGACCTGTCTGACGCAGACCGGCGGCAACAGCTGGCTGGCCTGGTCCACGACGATCACTGACGCCGACGGCGCCTACGAGTTCCTCGGTCTCGACAGCGGCTACTACATCATCCAGGTCGGCGACACCGACGGCGACGTCACGACCGCCGGCTCCTCCCCGTTCGGCTTCACGCAGACGGCGGAGGCCCGCGATACCCAGACCGTCACCGGCCTCAACTCGAACGGCGACGACTGCCTGCCGATCAGCGGCGGGGTCACCTGCAACAGCACCTGGGGCTCCTCGACTGCCGACCTGAATGTCGGGTTCAACCTCCTCAACGGTGCTGCCGAGGAGACGATCAACGGCATCGACTTCGGCTACTTCAGCACCGAGGTGCTGATCTACGGCAACGTCTGGCACGACGTCGACGGCGACGCCACCCGCGATACCGGCGACGGCGACCTGGACAACTTCACGGTCCAGCTCTACACCGACCCCAACGGCGACGGCGACCCGGCCGACGGCGCTCTCGTCTCGACCGACGTCTCGGACGCGGACGGCAACTACGCGTTCACGGTCAACATCCTCGCCAGCACCAACTACACGATCGTCGTCACCCCCGAGACGCTGCCCAACAACGTCTGGGCCGAGACGGACGAGGCGACGGTCACCGGCGGCAGCGTGCTGACGCCGCTGGACCTCGACAACCGGATCCGGGTCACGGTCGCGCCCGGCGCCACCTCGGGCTCGCACGACTTCGGCTACACGCTCGATACCACCTCGGACATCGGCGACACCGTCTACATCGACTTCGACGCCGACGGCATCCAGGACCCGACCGAGAACGGCATCCCGAACGTCACGGTGTGGCTGTACGAAGACGTCGACCGCGACGGCACGATCGACGCCGGCGTCGACGACCTGCTCCAGACCGACGTCACCGACGCCTTCGGCGAGTACCTCTTCACGGGGCTGCCGGAGGGCAACTACATCGTCCAGGTCGACACCACCGACCCCGACTTCCCGAGCGACGTCACCGCGACGGCCGACCCCGACATCTTCGCCGGCACGATCGGCAACTACGTCTGGTACGACAACGACAACGACGGCGTCCAGGACGCGACCGAGGCCGGCATCCCCGGCGTCGTCGTCCTGCTGTGGGCCGCCGACGCGAACGTCGGCTTCAACGCCAGCCAGGACACGCTGATCGCGGCGACCACGACCAACATCAACGGCAACTACCTGTTCACCGGCCTGCCCGCCGGCTCGTACTACGTGACCGTCGACGAGACCACGTTGCCGGTGACGCTCAGCCGCTCGACGCCGGTCGCCGCCAACTCCAACCTGATCACGCTGGCCAGCAGCACCGCCAGCGACCTGACGGCGGACTTCGGCTACTACGCCGCCCAGGTCGTGATCGGCAGCCGGGTCTGGCACGACACCGACGGCGACGGGGTCCAGGACGCGGGCGAGATCGGGCTGCCCGGGGTGGACATCACGATCAGCGGCGCCAGTTGCGCGACCCCGTGCACGGCGACGACGGACGAGGCCGGCTACTGGACGCTCGCGTTCAACACGGCCGGCACGGCCCTCGGCAACGGCACCTACACGATGACGGTGGACACTACCGACCTGCCGAGCGGCGTCACGGCGACCACCGGCACCACCGGCACGGACAGCGTGACGATCGCGGGGCTGGTCGACAACGTCAACCTGACTACCGGCGGCATCGTCACCACCGACTTCGACTTCGGCTACCGCTATGCGACCGGGTCCCCGACCGGGTCGATCACGGGCTCGGTGTTCCTCGACGCGGACGGCGACGACCTGCTGGACTCGGGCGAGGCGATGGCCAGCGTCACCGTCAACCTGCTCGACGAGAACGGCTACGTGATCGCCACCACCACGACCGACGTCACCGGCGCCTACGCGTTCACGGGCGTGTTCATCGGCGACTACGCGGTCGAGGTGCTGGCCTCCTACGGCACCCGCTACAGCGTGCTGTTCCTGTCGTCGACCTCGGGCTTCCCGAACCTGAACGTGGCCTACGACGCGACCCAGGCGACCACGGCCGACGACCAGAGCTCGGTGGCCGTCGACGGCGTCCACGACAACCTGCTGCAGGACTTCGGCTACGAGCGCTTCCTCGGCTCGGTCGGCGACACGGTCTACTGGGACGCCAACGAGAACGGCACCCAGGACGTGGGCGAGCCGGGCATCTCCGGCGTCCTGGTCAGCCTCTACGACTGCACCTGGGCGGACGACGGCGACTTCATCTTCGAGAGCGCCGAGCGGAGCTGCACGGTCGCGCTGGACACCGTCACCACCACCGTCGACGACCCGCTGACGACGGCCGACGAGGGCGGCAAGTACCTGTTCTCGAACCTCGACACGCTGGCCACCAACCACTACTACGTGGTGGGCGTGGACACCGCTTCGCTGCCCGGCCCCTACGTGACCAGCCCGGGCCCTGGCGTCTACCTGACCGCGGACCCCGAGACCGACGGTCTCGTCTGCACGTCGCTGACGCCGTCCACCAACCCGCCGTCGACCACCTGCGACAACTTCAACCTGGTCCAGGTCTTCCGCGGCGGCCTCAACTACCTGGGCGCCGACTTCGGCTACCAGATCGCCTCGCTGCCCAACTACGCCAAGCTCGGCGACCACGTCTGGATCGACACCGATGGCGACGGCACGCTCGACGTCGGCGAGCCGGGCATCCCCAACATCAGCGTCTGGATCGACGCCGACGGCGACGGCGTCCTCGACTGGTCCGACGCCAACTCGAACGGCGAGTGGGACTCGGGTGAAGGCGAGCGCTGGACCGTGACCGACACGGACGGCTACTACCTGTTCACCGGCCTGGCCGACGGCTCGTACCAGGTCCGGGTGCTGACCTCCGACGCGGACTGGCCCTCCGGGCTGCCGACCACGCCGACGTTCGAGGTGCGCTCGACCAACCTCACCAGCCTCGACAGCATCGCGATCGCCACGATCTCCGGCGGTGCCGTCACCGCCATCGACGACGGCCACGTCGGCAACACCGACACCTGCACGAACTGCGACCTGAACGTCGACTTCGGCTACCGCTACGCCGGCACCAACAGCCTGAGCGGCACGGTCTGCATCGACGCCCCGGCCGAGGACGGCAACTGCGGCCGCGAGACGGCGAGCGTCACCACCACCAGCGGCAGCGCGACCGTGACCTCGGCCGGGCTGTTCTCGTCCGACATGGTCGGCTCGTCGATCTCCGGCACGGGCATCCCGGCGGGCGCGACGATCACCGCCTTCACCGACGCCAACACGGTCACGATCAGCGCGCCGGCGACCGCGGACGGCACGGTGACGGCCACCATCAACCGCTACTCCGGCACCATCCCCGGCGACGAGTCGCCGATGTCCGGCATCAGCGTCTACCTCTACCGGTGGACCGACACCGACGCCGACAACGTCGCCTGGGCCACGGACGGCACGCTCGACGCCGGCGACACCTTCGTGCTGATGGGCTCGACGTCGACCGACGCCAACGGCGACTACTCGTTCACCAACGTGCCCGACGACGTCGTCATCGTCTTCGGCGTCAACCCGGCGCAGAGCCTGCTGCTCAACACCACCCAGGCCAACACGGCGGTGGAGGACGGCGGGCTCAGCCAGCAGGTCTACAACGGCCAGACGATCTACGACTCGACGCTGGTGGCCTCGATCATCCGCCAGGCGCTGAAGCTGGCACCCGACGCCGACAACGTCGTTCGCAACGTCGACTACGCCTTCGACGGCACCTACAACGGGGCCATCACCTACGACTACGGCGACCTGCCCAACGACACCTACGGCGCGACGGTGCCCGACTACAACATGACGCTGCTGCGCGTCGGCGGCGCTCGCCACCTGGTCGGCAGCGTGTTCCTCGGCACGGGCGTGACCGCGGACACCGACGGCTTCGACAGCATCGACGCGGCCGGCGAGGTCGACGCCGTCGGCAACGACGGCGTGGCGCTGGTCGGCGGCCAGATCAGCCCCGGCACCGACGGCGGTGCCCTGGACGTGTTCGTCACCAACCCGACCACCGCCCAGGCCTGGCTGGTCGGCTGGATGGACTTCAACAAGGACGGCGACTTCGCCGACGAAGGCGAGCGCATCGTGCAGCAGGCAGTCGTCGCCGGCCAGCAGTACGTCTTCTTCGACGTGCCGGCCACGCTGCCCGAGGCGGCGAGTGCCACCTACTTCGCGCGCTTCCGCATCTTCGCGACCGAGCCGCTGCTGATCTCGGCGACCGGCACCTCGCTCAGCTCGACGTTCGAGCCGCTCGGCGGCGAGGTCGAGGACTACGCCTTCGCGCTCAGCGTGACGGCGGCGGTCGTCAGCCGCTTCGAGGCCCGCGACACCGCTCGCGGCATGGCGCTGGAGTGGGAGACCGCCTCCGAGGTCGGTACCCTCGGCTGGTTCCTGCACCGCTACGACGACGAAGCGGGTCGCTTCGTGCCCGTCCACGAGCGGCGCCTGCCCTCGGTCCGGCGGCGCCAGGGGGGTCTCTACCGCTACGTGGACGAGACGGCGACACCCGGCCAGCCCTACACGTACCAGTTGGTCGAGGTCGAGCTGTCGGGCCGGACCAACGTCTACGGCCCGTACCGGGTCGACACCCGGAAGACCGACGCCAGCGCGGGTGCGCCGGTCGTGCAGGCCCGCGGCCGCCGGCTCGACGCCGCCGAGCGGGAGACGGGCTTCGCCAGCGTGCCCAAGGGCCCGTCGCGGCCCGCGGACAAGGACCACGCCTCCAGCCGCCAGCCCCCGTCCGGCCGGGCGGGGAGCGTGAAACTGGAAGTCGGCGCTCGCGGCCTCTACTACGTGAGCCTGGCGGATCTGGCCGCGTGGATCGGCCGGCCCGTCGACTACAAGCGCCTGGTCTCGCCGCAGAACCCGTACGCGCTGGTGCAGGGTGGGAACACGATCGCCTTCGACGTGACGCCCGACCGCCAGGGCCTGGTCTTCTTCGGCCAGGAGCTGGACTCGATCTACACGGCGCACAACGTCTACGGCTGGGGCGCCGGCACCGGCCGCGGTGTGCGGATGGCCGCTCGCAACGAGATGCAGCCGACGCCGGCGTCCGGCGCCGAGCTCTTCGGGCGCCGGGTCCACGCCGAGGTCGACCAGATCCAGGCCGACGACGCGTTCAACGAGCCGGAGGCCGACACCTTCCTGTGGGACTTCGTGTTCTGGGGCTACGACCCGGCGTTCACGTTCGACGCCGACGGCGCGCGCGCCGGCGAGGCCACGCTCAGCATCCGGGTGAAGGGCCTGTACGACACCCCCACCAGTCCCGACCACGTGGCGGCGGTGAAGATCAACGGTCAGCAGGTCGGCGAGGTGGTGCTCGACGGCCTCCAGGACCGGACGATCGAGCTGCCCTTCGAGGGCAGCGTGCTGGTCGACGGCGCCAACGTGCTCGAGCTGTCGGCCGACATCGACGTGGCGCCCAACACCGTGTTCATGGTCGACTCGTTCGAGATCCGCTACCCGAGCGTCTACCGCGCGGCCGGCGACCAGATCGAGGCCCGGGCGGACGGCAACGCCGCCGTCCTGCTCTCCGGCTTCAGCCGCCCCGACATCTTCGTCTACGACATCACCGACCCGCTGCGCCCGGTGCAGGTGAACGGCCGCCCGCGCACGTTCGGCGACGGGACGTTCGGCGTCGAGTTGACGCCGCCGTCGCCGGCCGACACCGTGTACTTCGCCGCCACGCCCGCGGCGTTCCAGGCTCCCGCCCGGATCTGGGAGAACGTGCCGTCGTCGCTCGCCACCGACGATCCCGGCGCCGAGTACGTGATCCTGGCGCCGGCGGCGCTCAAGGCGACGGCGCAACGGCTCGCGGACTACCGCTCCGACCTGCGCACGATCGTGATCGACCTCGAGGACGTCTACGACGAGTTCAACCACGGCATCCCCAGCCCCCACGCGATCAAGGCGTTCTTCGACCACACGTGGCGCCACTGGAGCACGGCGCCGCGCTATGCGCTGCTGGTCGGCGACGGCTCCGTCGACTACAAGGACGTGTGGGGCCTCGGCCAGAACCTCGCACCGACGATGCGCATCAACACCCCCAGCGGCCTGGTGCCGTCCGACGCCTGGTTCGGCGACCTCGACCAGGGCCAGCCTGGCCCGGAGGTGGTGATCGGTCGCCTGCCGGCGGCGGACCCCGCCGAACTCGACCAGATGATCGACAAGGTCCTGGCCCGCGAGGCGAGCCTGGGCAGCCCGTGGCAGGAGAAGACGGTGCTGGTCGCCGAGGTCGCGGATCACGCCGGCGCGTTCCCCGACGACTCCGAGCGGGTCGCGGCGGCCGACGGCGGCGTCCAGGAGAAGTTGTACCTGTCGCCGGCTGCCGGCGTGCCGGCCGTCACCACGACGTACGCACGCACCCAGTTGCTGGCCGCCTTCACGAACGGGGCGGGCTTCATCAGCTACCTCGGTCACGGCGGCTACGACCGGATCGCCAACGAGACCCTGCTGCACAGCAACGACGTCGTCGGCATGACCAACCTCGACCAGCCGGTGATGACCGCGATGACCTGCGTCGTCAACGACTTCGCCCAGGCCGGCGACGCCAGCATCGGCGAGTTGCTGATGCGCCAGCCTGGCGGCGGCGCGGCGGCCCTGTGGGGCGCGTCCGCACTGTCCCAGAACGAGTTCGCCGTGCTGCTGGCCGAGGGCTTCTACGCGTCGATCACCGCCGGCGGCGGCGATCGGCTCGGCGACGCCGTCCGCGAGTCGGTCGCCCGCTACGACACGACCGGTGGGCCGAAGTACCTGGGCAACGGTTATGTCCTGCTCGGCGACCCGGCGATGCGGGTGCGCTGAGTCACTCCTCCCGGCGGGCTCCCGTGCACGCAGCAGGGGAGCTCGCCGCCCTCCGCCTCGCCCGCTCCTGCGCGGGCGGGGCGCCGCTCCTGCCGGCGGACGCCGCCGACGCCGATGCGCTGGCGACGGCAGCGATCGGCCACGGCCTGGCGGCGTGGTGCCTCGCGGTCGCAGGCGACTGGCCGGGCCCGGCGGTCGAGCGGCTCGCGCAGGCGGTGCGCGACACGCGCCTGCGCACCGGTCTCCAGCTCGACCGCGCGGCCGCGATTCGCGACCGGCTGACCTTCGCCGGTCTGCCGACCCTGCCGCTGAAGGGCACAGCACTCGTGCCCCGCGTGTACGCGGATCCCGCGCTGCGGCCCATGCTCGATCTCGATCTCTTCGTCTGCGGCGACGTGACGGCCGCCGCGCGGGTGCTCGTCGAAGACGGCTTCACGCCGCGGGCGCCGGCCGCCCACGCCCTCGTGCTGGCCAGCCCCGAGGGCTTCGAGCTGGAGCTGCATCACGCGCTGGCGGCCCCGGCCCGGTTCCATCGCGCCGACGGTGCCGCGTGGATCGCGCGCGGCCAGCCCGACGCCGCCGGGCGGCCCGCCGCCGCCAGCGCCGACCTGCTGGTCCAGCTCGCCGTCCACGCGGCGTTCCAGCACGGCCTCGTCCTGCGCCTCGGCCAGTGGCTCGACTTCCGAGCGCTGCTCGAGCGCGAGCCGCCACCACTCGCCGCTGCGCTGGCGGCAGCCCGTGAAGCCCGGGCGACGGCCGAGCTGTACGCCGCGCTGCAGGCGGCCACGGACCTCGTCGGCGCCGCCGCCACGCCGCTGCTCGCGGCGCTGGCCCCTCTCGTCCCTCGTGCCGTGCGTCGCCATCTGGCCTGGCGCCAGGCCGACCCGGCGAGCCTGTGCGTGCCGCGCGAGCCGCCGCTGGCGCGCGTCCGCCTCGCCCTCGCCGCCGGCCGCCGCCTCGAGCTGCTCCGCGCCACGCTGCGTCCGCCGGGGCTGCCGCTGGCCCGGGTCCCGGCCCGCTTCGCAGCGCTCGTCGCGCGTGGCCTCGGCCGCCAGCATTGACACCACGAACGGCGCACGGCTAACGTCGCCGTTGGCATGGCAGCGGAAGTGAAGGACGCACGCGAAGAGCGCGAGGTGTGGAGCGCGTACCTCGTCCAGCACGGCCTCAAGCGCAGCGAGCAGCGCGAGGCGATCCTCGAGGTGTTCCTGCGCACCGAGAACCACCTGTCGGTGGAAGACCTGCTGCAGCTCGTCCAGAAGCGGCGGCCCGACGTCGGCCGCACCACGGTCTATCGCACGCTGAAGCTGCTGTCCGCCGCCGGCCTCGCCCGCGAGCTGCACCTCGACGGCGAGACCCGCTTCGAGCGCGACTGGAACCGCGAGCACCACGACCACTTCATCTGCCGCGCCTGCGGCGACATCTTCGAGTTCAAGAGCGACGAGATCGAGAAGCTGCAGGAGGAGATCGCGGAACGGATCGGCTTCGCGATCGACGGCCACCGCCACCACATCTACGGCCTGTGTCGCCGCTGCCAGGCGAAGGCCGCCGCGAGCCGCCGCTGACCGCGCGCCGACCCGGGGGAGCGGGGGCGGAACCCATCAGCCTCCAGCGGATCGAGCTGCGCGTCCTCGCGCTGCCGATGCGGCAGCCGTTCGAGACCTCGTTCGGCGTCGCCCGCGAGAAGCGCTTCCTGCTGGTCTCGATCCACGCCGATGGCCTCACGGGCCACGGCGAGTGCGTCGCCGACCACCACCCGGGCTACCTGCCGGAGACGATCGGCACCGCGGCCCACGTGTTGCGCGACTACCTGGCCCCGCTCGCCTTCGCTGCTCCCTTCGCGACGCCACAGGAACTGGTGGCGCGGCTGCGGCCGGTGCGCGGCCACGAGATGGCCAAGGCGGCGCTGGAGATGGCGGCGTGGGACCTGTGCGCGCGCCGCGCCGGCGTGTCGCTGGCTACGTTTCTCGGCGGCACCCGCAGCCGGATCGCGGCCGGCGTCTCGATCGGCCTGCAGCGCGACGACGCGGCGCTCGTCGACAAGGTCGCCGAGGAGCTGGCGGCGGGCTACCACCGGGTCAAGGTCAAGATCAAGCCCGGTCGCGACCAGGGCGCGCTGCGCGCGCTGCGCCATCATTTTCCCGACCTGCACGTGGTCGCCGACGCCAACAGCGCCTACACGCTCGAGGACGCGGACCACCTGGCCCGGCTCGACACCTTTGCGCCGGCGATGCTGGAGCAGCCGCTCGGCTGGGACGACGTGCTCGACCACGCGGTGCTGGCCAAGCGGCTGCGCACGCCGATCTGCCTCGACGAGTCGCTGCGTTGCGTCGAGCGGGTGCGACAGGCGATCGACATCGGCGCCGCCGCGGTCGTCAACCTGAAGCCGGGCCGGGTCGGCGGCCTGGTCGAGAGCGTGAAGATCCACGACCTGTGCGTCGCCCGCGGCGTGCCGCTGTGGTGCGGCGGCATGGTCGAGAGCGGCCTCGGCCGCACGGCCAACGTGCACCTGCAGTCGCTGCCCGGCTTCGACCCCGGCGACACCTCCGACCCGCGTCGCTACTTCGACGAGGACCTGGTCGAGCCGCCGGTCGTGGTCGCCAAGGACGGCTTCATCGACGTGCCGCAGGGGCCGGGCCTGGGCGTCGAACTGATCACGTCCCGGCTCGAGCGGGCGACGCAGTCGCGCGAGGCGCTGGTTCCGTGACCGCGTTGCGCGGCGCTCTCGCCTTCGCCGCCGCGCTCCTGCTGGCGCTGCTGGCCCTGCTCTGGCTGGGGGGCCGCGAGCTGCCGCGAGTGCGCGAGGGGCAACCGCTGCCGGCGCCGGCGTTGTCGCGGATCGGCGGCTTCGGCGAGACGTCGTTCGCGGCCTTCCGTGGCCGCCCGCTGCTGGTGGTGGTGCTCGACACGGAGTGCTGCGCGCGCGCCGCGGGCGCCGCCGAGCGGCTGAACCGCGAGCTGGCCCGGCGCGACCTGGCGGTGATGGTGGTGATGGTGGACCAGGACCGCGGCCGGGTGGACGCCGCCGCGCGGGCGCTGGGACTCACCTTGCCCGTGGTCGAGGACCCCGGCCGCGCCCGCCTCGGCGAGGCTTTCGGCCACGGCGGGCTGCCGCAGTACTACCTCGTGGACCGCGCGGGCCGCGTCGTGCTGGCTGCGATCGGCGCGCTCGACCTCGAGTCGAAGGACTTCCGCGCCCGGCTCGAGCCGCTGCTCTCGCCCGCGCCCTGGTGAGTGCCGGCGCGGTGTGCGAGCACCGCGCCGACCAGGTACAGGCTGCCCGCGACCACGACCGGCTCGCCGCGCCGCGCGAGCGCCGCGGCCAGCGCCAGCCCGGCGCGCAGCGAGCGCGCGCGGCGAGCCCGTGTCGCGACGGCGCCCGCACGGCGGGCGATGGTGGCGGGGGAGGCCGCGCGGGCCCCCGGCGCCTTGACCAGCACCACCTCGCGCGCGAGCGGGAACAGCGCGGCCGTGACCTGCTCGAGGTCCTTGTCGGCCATCGCGCCGAACAGCAGCACGCACGAGCGCAACGGCGCGAGAGCGGCCGCCAGCGCGCGCGCGCCGTCGACGTTGTGGGCGCCGTCGAGCAGCAGCGGCGGCCGGCCCGCGATCCACTCCAGTCGCCCCGGCCAGTGCGCCGTTGCGAAGCCCGCGACGGCGCGGGCGAGATCGAAGCGCAGGCCGCTGGCGTGGGCCTCTTCGAGCACCCGCAACGCGACCTTCAGGTTGGCGCTCTGATGGGGGCCGGGCAGCGCCTGTACGCCGCGATGGCGGGCGTGCGGCGTGGTCGCGTCCAGGCGCGCCGGCCACAGCGCGCGCGGCTGGCCGCGGCGTGGCCGCGACGCCAGCGGTCGCAGCCGCACGTCGGCTTCCGCGTCCACCAGGCGCGCGCCGCTGGCGCGGGCTCGCGCCACGATCACCGCTGTGGCCTCGGCGGGCAGCGCGCCGATCACGGTCGGCCGTCCCCGCCGCATCACCCCGGCCTTCTCGCGCGCGATGTGGCGCAGGGTGGGACCGAGGTACTCCTGGTGGTCGAGGCCGAGGCTGACGATCGCGCTCACCCGCGGATCGCTCAGGTTGGTGGCGTCGAGCCGGCCGCCGAGGCCGACCTCCAGCACCTGCACGTCGACTCGCGCGTCGCGGAAGATCAGCCACGCCGCGGCGGTGATCGCCTCGAAGTAGGTGGGGGCGGCGGGCAGCGCGCCGCGCGCGACCAGCGCCTCGGAGACCTCCCGCACGCGTGAGAGGGCCCGCGCCAGCACGCGGGTGGCGACGGGGCGCCCGTCGACGGTGATCCGCTCCTCCGGCCGCACGAGGTGCGGCGAGGTGTAGCGCCCGACCCGCAGCCCGCCCGCCCGCAGGCCGGCATCGAGCAACGCCACGACGGACCCCTTGCCGTTGGTCCCCGCCACGAGCAATGCGGGCGCACACCGCTCGGGCCGACCCAGCGCCCGCATCAACTGTCGCAAGGGCCCGAGCCCGAGCTTGATCCCGAAGCGCGCCCGCGATCGCAGCCAGGTGAAGGGCCCCATGGCCCGCGATCCTAGCGCGGTGGCGGCTGTGGAAACTTTTGTCGGGCCCGGGTGTGGAAATGTGGGAGAAAGTGTGGAAAACTCCTAGCTCGCTGTGTTCAAAGGGACTTATCGCCACCGCATCGACCCCAAGGGGCGCCTGCCCGTGCCCGCGGCCTTCCGCCGCGCGTTGCCGGAGGCGGACAAGGGGCTCGTGTTGACGGCCCTCGACGGCTGTCTCGCCGCCTACCCGCTCGCGGAGTGGGCGCGGCTCGAGCAGCAGCTCGCGCAGTTGCCCGCGTTCTCGAAGCCCGTGAAGGCCTTGTCCCGCCTGCTGCTGTCGCGCGCGATCGACTGCGAGCTCGACGTCCAGGGCCGCATCCTGGTGCCGCCGAACCTCCGCGCCGCCGCCTCGCTCGGGTCCGAGGTGGTGGTGGTCGGCGTCCTCAACCGTTTCGAGTTGTGGGCGCCCGACTCGTGGGACGCCTTCTGCCGCGACTCCGAGCAACTGCTCGACGACGTCTCCCTGGGCGTCGAATGGCCGCTCCGTCCACAGGGAAACCCCAACAGCTAGTTCGATTAAGGCTTGACACCCCCCGGAGCCACTCCTAGACTCCGCGGTGGTCACTTGTGGAAAAAAGTGGGTCGAAATCCCTCGCGGTGGGGGATCGAGGACCCATTGGGGCCAAGGGGCATGCTCCGGGGCAACCATCCGGCTCGCGTCGACGACAAGGGACGGCTGAAGATCCCGAACGCTTTTCGTGTGCTCCTCGAGGCGCAGTACGGCCCCGAGGTGTTCGTCACGAGCGTCACGGGTGAGTACGTCCGCGTGTATCCGATGCCCGTCTGGCTCGAGATCGAGCGGAAGCTCGCCGCGGTGCCGCAGTCGAGTCCCGCGCGCCAGCGTTTCCTCGATCGCGTCAACTTCTTCGGGCAGGTGCTGAGCCTCGACAAGCAGGGTCGCGTGCTGATTCCCCAGTTGCTGCGCGAGTCGGCCGCGATGAGCGGCGAGGTCGCCGTGCTGGGCCTGATGAACCACGTCGCGGTGTGGAACCACAAGCGGCTCCACGACCGGCTGTTCAAGAAGGAGCCCTTCACGGACGAGGACGGCCGCGTGCTCGCGGAGTTCGGGATCTGATGTGGAGGACGCCCCGCGTCACCTCCCCGTCCTGCTCGCCGAGGTGCTGGAGCTGCTCGCGGTGAAGCCGGGCGGGTCATGGGTCGACGGCACGCTCGGCCTCGGCGGCCACGCGGAAGCGGTGCTCGAGCGCTCGTCGCCCGACGGCCGCCTGCTCGGCCTCGATCGTGATCCCGCGGCGCTGGCGCTGGCCCGCACCCGCCTCGCCCGCTTCGGCGATCGGCTGCGCACCGAGCACGCGGACTTCCGCGCGCTGCCGGAGCTGCTCAAGCACGACGCGCCCGACGGCATCCTGCTCGACCTCGGCGTCAGCTCCATGCAGCTCGACGACCCGACCCGCGGCTTCAGCTTCCGCGCCGACGGCCCGATCGACATGCGGCTCGACCCGACTCGCGGCGAGCCGGCGTCCGAGCTCGTCAACCGCCTCAACGAGTTCGACCTGGCCGACCTGATCTACCGCTTCGGCGAGGAGCATCGCTCGCGGCGCATCGCGCGCGCGATCGTGTCGGCCCGCCCGCTGAACAGCACCACCGCGCTGGCCGAGGTCGTGCGCCGCGCCGCCGGCCGCCCGCGGCGCGGGATCGACAACGCCACGCTCACCTTCCAGGCGCTGCGGATCGCCACCAACGGCGAGCTCGACGAACTCGGCGCCACGCTCGAGCAGCTCGCCCACCGCCTCGCCCCTGGCGGCCGGCTGGCCGTGATCGCCTTCCACAGCCTCGAGGACCGCGTCGTCAAGCACACCTTCCGCGCCCTCGCCGCCCGCGGCTTCTCGCTGCTGACCCGCAAGCCGGTGGTGGCCTCGGCCGAAGAAGAGCGCGCCAACCCCCGCGCGCGCAGCGCCAAGCTGCGGGTGCTGCGGCGCGACCCGGCGATGGACGCGCTGGGCGAAGCCGCATGAGCACCGACCCGCGCAGCGTCGCCCTGTCCGGCATCGGCAAGGCGATCGACAACTCGGGCGTGATCCGCGAGCGCGACCCACGCGCCTCGCGCGACGTGCGCCACCTGCTGCTGCTGGTCGCGTTGTTCGTCGGCGGCATGGTGCTCTACGCCTGGCCCCACTTCGAGCTGCGCCAGACCGGCGTGCTCTCCGACCGCCTGCAGCGCGAGCGCGAGCGGCTGGTCGAAGAGAACCGCAAGCTGCAACTGGAGAAGGCGAGCCTCGAGAACCTGAAGCGGGTGGAGTCGATCGCCCGTCGCGACCTGCACCTCGCCACCCCCGCCGCTCGCGACGTGTACGTCGTCGAGCGCAGCGCGGCGCCGGCTTCGTCGGAGGCGATGGCGGCGCTGCCGGCCTCGCCGGTCGCGAGCCCGGAGGTGCGGCAGTGATGGACCGCACGCGCCAGTCGCGGCTGCGGCTGATGTTCCTGGCGATGGGCGTGACGTTCTGGGGGATCGTGGTGCTCGGTCGCCTGATCCAGCTCCAGGTCTTCCAGCGCCCCGCCTTCGAGCGGCTCGCCTCCAAGCAGAGCGAGCGCACGCTCAACCTCGCCCCCCGCCGCGGCCCGATCCTCGACCGCGACGGCCGCGCCCTGGCCGTCTCGGTCGACGCCGAGAGCCTGTACGCGGTGCCGCAGGACGTCGACGACCCGGAAGCCACCGCCGCGGCTCTCGCTCGCGCGCTCGGCCTCGACGCCAGTCACCGCCGGGACCTCGTCGTCCAGCTCGGCAAGACCAGCCGCTACTTCGTGTGGGTCGAGCGCAAGCTCGATCCCGTCCGCGCTCACGCCGTGCGCGAGCTGGGCCTGCCGGGAATCGGCTTCCTGACCGAGAGCCGCCGCTACTACCCCAAGCGCGAGCTGGCCGCGCAGGTGCTCGGCTACGTGGGCCTCGACGACCACGGCATGTGGGGCATCGAGCAGGAGCTCGACGAGCGCATCCGCGGCCGCGCGGCCAAGGTCGTGGTCCGCACCGACGCCCGGCGCCGGCCCGTCGAGCACGTCGAGAAGCCGTCGACCGAAGGCCACGCGGTGGTGCTGACGATCGACGAGTCGATCCAGCACGTCGCGGAGGTCGAGCTCGAGAAGGCGGTCCGCGCCACCGGCTCGATCGCCGGCTTCGCGGTGGTGATGGACCCGCGCAGTGGCGAGATCCTGGCGATCGCCAACCAGCCGACCTTCAACCCCAACCGCTACGCGGCCTACTCGCGCAACACGTGGCGCAACCGGGCGGTGGCCGACGCCTTCGAGCCGGGCTCGATCTTCAAGATCTTCACCGCCGCTGCCGGCCTGCAGGAGGGCCTGGTCACGCCCGACGAGGTGATCGACTGCGGCGGCGGCTTCGTCGAGGTCAGCGGCATCCGCATCAACGACCACGGCGTGTTCCACCAGCTCGCCTTCCGCGACGTGATCGCGCGCTCGTCGGACGTCGGCGTCGTGCGCGTGGCCCAGCGCCTGGGCCGCGACCAGTTCGGCAAGTACCTGCGCGACTTCGGCTTCGGCGCCCGGACCGGGATCGAGTTGCCGGCCGAGATCCCGGGCCTGCTGCGGCCGACCCAGCGCTGGAACGCGGTCTCGCTGGCGTCGCTCTCGTTCGGCCAGGAGATCGGCGTCACCGCGATCCAGATGACCGCGGCGGCGGCCGCCGTGGCCAACGGCGGCTACCTGATGAAGCCGCAGATCGTCAAGCGCCTGCTCGACGCCCAGGGCCGGGTGGTGTCGGAGCCGGCGCCGGTCGCGGTGCGCCGGGTGCTGACGCCGGAGACGGTCGACGTGCTGACCGAGATCCTGAAACGAGTGGTCACCGACGGCACCGGCCGCAAGGCGGCGATCGACGGCTACGTGGTCGCCGGCAAGACCGGCACCGCCCAGAAGTTCGACTTCGCGGCGAAGAAGTACTCGATGATCGACCACGTCGCCTCGTTCGTCGGCTTCGCGCCGGCCTCGCGGCCCGCGATCGTCGTGCTGGTCTCGCTCGACGAGCCCAAGGGCGCCGCCAACCAGGGCGGCGACGTCGCCGCGCCGCTGTTCTCGAAGATCGCCGAGCACGCGCTGCGCCGGCTCGCGGTGGCGCCCGACGCCGAGGACCGGGTGCTGCGCCCGGTGCCCGGCGAGCCCGCGCTGCGCGCGGCGCTGACGGCACCCGACCCGGCGCTCAGCACCGTCGCCCTCGACGCCGGCGACCCGCTGCTGATGCCCGACCTGCGCGGCCGCAGCGCGCGCGAGGCCGCCGCCGCCGCTGCCCGCCGCGGGCTGATCGTGGAGCTGCGCGGCAGCGGGCGCGTCGTCGAGCAGGCGCCGGCACCCGGCACCGAGCTGGAGACGGGCATGGCCTGCGTGCTGACGCTCTCACCCATCGGGTTCCAACGCCGGGATGAACCCGGCGTCGGTCCCATGGGGGCTACGTCGCAAACGGAGCTCCTCCGCCCCCAAGCCCCCATGCCGCCTGCTACCAGCTCGCTCGGCGAGGGGCCGCAGTGACGCTCGGCGAGTTGCTGGCCCGCATCCGGGTCGCGGTCCCAGCAGGGGTTGCGGCCGATGCCGCGGTGACGACGATCTGCCCCGACTCGCGGCGGGTCGGCGCGGGAGCCGTGTTCGTCGCCTTGCGCGGCGCGGTCGTCGACGGCAACACCTTCGCCGACGCGGCGCTCAAGAAGGGTGCGCTGGTCATCGTCTCCGACCGCGAGCCGCCGGCGCCGGACCTGCCCTGGGTCCAGGTCGAGAACGCGCGCGTCGCCCTCGCGCAACTGGCCGCCCTGTTCCACGGCCGCCCTGCCGACGGCCTGGTGCTGGCGGGCGTCACCGGCACCAACGGCAAGACCACCGTCACCTACCTGATCGACGCCGCGCTGCAGGCCGCCGGCCGTCGCGTGGGCCTGCTCGGCACCGTCGCCTACCGCGTCGGCGATCGCCTGGCCGAGGCCAACCGCACGACGCCCGAGTCGTCCGACCTGCAGGCGCTGCTGCGCGAGATGCGCGACGCCGACTGCAGCCACGCGGTGATGGAGGTCTCGTCGCACGCGCTGGCGCTGGAGCGCGTCCACGGCCTGCGCTTCGACGTCGCGGTGTTCACCCACCTGACCCGCGACCACCTCGACTTCCACGGCGACATGGACGGCTACTTCGCCGCCAAGAAACGGCTGTTCAGCGAGGGCCTGTCGCCCGCCGGCCGAGCCGTGATCAACGCCGAGGACGACCGCGCGGAGGCGCTCAGCGCGGCGTCGCCCGCGCCCGTGTGGACGTTCGCCATCGAGCGCCCGGCGGATTTCGTCGCCCGCGACGTCTCGCTCGGCCTCGCCGGCACCCGCTTCACGGTGCACGGACCCGACGGCCAGACGGCGATCGAGAGCCCGCTGCTCGGCCGCTTCAACGTGCAGAACCTGCTCGCCGCGTTCGCTGCCGCGCGGGCGATGGGCGTCCCGGTCGAAGCCGTGGTGGCGGGGCTGCAGAGCCTCGCCGGCGTGCCCGGGCGGCTGGAACGGATCGAGGCCGGCCAGGACTTCCGGGTGATCGTCGACTACGCCCACACCGACGACGCGCTGAAGAACCTGCTGGAGACCGTGCGCGCGCTGCAGCCGCGGCGGCTGATCACGGTGTTCGGCTGCGGCGGCGACCGCGATCGCACCAAGCGCCCGCTGATGGGCGCCGTCGCGTCCCGGCTCTCGGACGTCGTCGTGCTGACCTCGGACAACCCGCGCTCCGAGCCGCCCGAGTCGATCCTGGAGCAGATCCAGCGCGGCATGAACGGCGGCCGCAAGACCGAGCGCCACGTGATCGCCGACCGCCGCGAGGCGATCGCGCGGGCGCTGGAGCTGGCCGGCCCGGGCGACGCGGTCGTGATCGCCGGCAAGGGCCACGAGACGACGCAGACGATCCGCGACCGGGTGCTGCCGTTCGACGATCGCCAGGTGGTCCGCGAGGAGCTGGCGCGGATCGCCCGCGGGGCCCGCGCTTGAGCCCGCTCGCGCCGATGCTGACCCTGGGCCTGGTCGCCGAGGCCAGCGGCGGCGCGCTGCCCGCGCCCGCGACGGCGGCGCAGGCGCTCGCCGGCGTGTCGATCGACTCGCGCACCGTGGCGGCCGGGGAGCTGTTCGTCGCCGTCGCCGGGCCTCGCTTCGACGGCCACGACTTCCTGGCCGAGGCCCAGGCGCGCGGCGCCGCCGCGGCGCTGGTGAGCCGCGCGGACCAGGTGCCGAGTGGCCTGCCGTCGGTGGTGGTCGCGGACACGACGCGGGCGCTGGCCGACCTCGCCCGCCACGTGCGCCGGGTGTCGGGCGTGAAGGTGGCGGCGATCACCGGCTCCGCCGGCAAGACCACCACCAAGGAGATGCTGGCGGCCCTGCTCTCGACCGCCGCGCCGACCCTGAAGACCGAGGGCAACCTCAACAACCAGTACGGCCTGCCGCTGACGTTGCTGCGGCTGCGGCCCGAGCACCGCTACGCGGCGCTCGAGCTCGGCATGTCGGCGCCCGGGGAACTGCGCGCGCTGTCGGCGATCGCCGCGCCCGACGTCGCCGCCATCACCAACGTCGGCCGCGCCCACCTCGAGTTCTTCGCGGACCAGGACCAGATCGCGGAGGCCAAGGCCGAGGTGCTGGACGGGTTGTCGGCCTGCGGTGTCGCCGTGCTCAACCGCGACGACCCGCGGGTGCGCCGCGTCGGCGAGCGTTTTCCCGGCCGCGTGCTCTGGTTCGGCCAGGACCGCGGTTGCGACGCCTCCGTCGAGAACTGGCGCGGCACGATCCACGGCATGCGCTTCGACCTGCGCCTGGGCGGCGAGACCCACGACGTCGCGCTGGCGCTGGCCGGCCGCCACCACGTCGCCAATTTCCTGGCCGCCGCGCTGTGCGCCCACGCGATGGGCGTCGCCCCCGCGCAGATCGCCCAGGCCGCGTCCGGGCTGGCCCCTGCCCGCCGCCGCGGCGAGGTGCTGCGGCTGGGCTCGGGCGTGACCCTGCTCGACGACAGCTACAACGCCAACCCCGAGGCGGTCGCGGCCGCCGTGGCCGCGCTGGGCCTGGCGGCGAAGGGCCGTCGCGTGGCGTTCCTCGGCGACATGCTGGAGCTCGGGCCGCAGAGTGCCGAGATCCACGAGGCGACCGCGGCGACGGTGGCGCCCGGCCTCGACGCGCTGGTCGCGGTCGGGGCCTGGTCCGCGGCGCTGGCCCACGGCGCGTCGCGCTGCGGCCTCGACCGGTCCACGATCCACACCTTCGCCGACTCGGCCGCGGCGGCCGCCGCCGCGCCGGGCCTGGTGCAGCCGGGCGACGCGGTGCTGGTCAAGGGCTCGCGTGGCTCGCGCATGGACGTGGTCGCCGACGCGCTGGTCGCGGCGCTGGGGAAGGCCTGATGCTCTTCCACCTGCTCTACGCGCTGCGCAGCGAGATCTCCGGCCTCAACGTCGTCCGTTACGTTACCTTCCGCACCGCGGTCGCCAGCCTGACGGCGTTCTTCCTGGTGCTGTTGCTGGGGCCGTGGCTGATCGAGCGCCTGCGCAGGTTCCAGATCGGCCAGCAGATCCGCAGCGACGGTCCGCAGTCGCACCAGGCCAAGGCCGGCACGCCGACGATGGGCGGGCTGCTGATCCTGGCCGGCATCCTGGTGCCGACCCTGCTGTGGGCCGACCTGACCAACCACAACGTGTGGATCCTGATCCTCTCGACGCTGGCCTTCGGCTCGATCGGCTTCTGGGACGACTACACGAAGGTCGCCCGCAAGCGCTCGCTGGGCCTCACCGCGCGCCAGAAGCTGCTGCTGCAGTTCACGGTCGGGCTGTCGCTGGGTGCGACGCTGTACGCGCTGGCCCAGCAGGGCGCGTTCTCGACCCGGATCGTGTTCCCGTTCTTCAAGACGTTCCAGCCCGACCTGCACGGGCTCTACATCGTGTTCGTGGCGCTGCTCGTGGTCTGGGCGTCGAACGCGGTGAACCTGACCGATGGCCTCGACGGGCTGGCGATCGGCTCGACGCTGATCTCCGCCGGCGCCTTCACCGTGCTCGCCTACGTCTGCGGCCACCGCGTGTTCTCCAGCTACCTCGACCTGGCGTTCATGCCGGGCGCCCACGAGGTGACGGTGTTCTGCGGCGCGATGGTCGGCGCCTCGCTCGGCTTCCTGTGGTGGAACTGCTACCCGGCGCAGGTGTTCATGGGCGACGTCGGCAGCCTGTCGCTGGGTGGCGCGCTCGGCACCGTGGCGATCCTGATCAA
This sequence comes from Vicinamibacteria bacterium, assembly GCA_023701125.1. Classification (GTDB taxonomy): domain Bacteria; phylum Acidobacteriota; class Vicinamibacteria; order Fen-336; family Fen-336; genus WYBL01. The sequence goes on from JAMPXO010000016.1 coordinate 28,866, forward strand.
GCAGGAGCTGCTGTTCCTGCCGATCGGCGGGCTGTTCGTGATCGAGGCGCTGTCCGTGATGCTGCAGGTCGGCTCGTTCAAGCTGACCGGCAAGCGCATCTTCCGCATGGCGCCGCTGCACCACCACTTCGAGCTGATCGGCTGGAAGGAACCGCAGGTGATCGTCCGCTTCTGGATCGCCGCGTTCGTCTTCGCCCTGTTCAGCCTGACCACGTTGAAGCTGCGATGAGCGCGACGCCCCGCCGCGCGCTGGTCGTCGGTCTCGCCCGCTCGGGCGTGGCGGCGGCGGAGCTGCTGCTGGCCGAGGGTGCGAGCGTCACCGTCACCGACCTGCAGCCCGAGGCGGCGCTCGCCGATCGGGCCGCGCGGCTGCGCTCCGCGGGCGCCCGGCTCGAGCTGGGCGGGCACGTCCGCCAGAGCTTCGAGCAGGCCGCGCTGGTGGTGGTCTCGCCGGGCGTGCCGTGGGATCACGCCGACCTGGCCGCGGCCCGCGCCGCCGGTGCCCTGGTGATCGGCGAGCTGGAGTTGTTCGCGCGCCGTGCGCAAGGCCCGGTCACGGCCGTCACCGGCAGCAAGGGCAAGTCGACGACGACCGCGGCGCTCGGCGCGATGCTGCGCGAGGCGTTCCCCGACGTGCGCACGGGCGGCAACCTCGGCGCCGCGGCCTGTGGCCTGCTCACGGGCCACGACGCCTCCACCCGCTTCGTGATCGAGGTGTCGAGCTTCCAGCTCGAGGCCCAGTCGTCGCTGCACCCACGAGTGGCCGTGTTCCTCAACCTCTCGGCCGACCACCTGGAGCGCCACGGCACGCTGGCCGTCTACGCCCAGGCCAAGGCCCGCCTGTTCGCCCGCCAGACCCCCGACGACTGGGCTGTGGTCGGTGCCGACGATCCGCAGGTGCTGGCGCTGGCGACCGCCGGCCGCGCGCGGGTGATCGGCTTCGCGCGCAATGCCATCGTCCACCCGGCGCTGGCCGGCTCGGCCGCGTTCGAGAACGGCCGTGCAGTGCTGCGCCGCGACGGCGTCGCCGAGGTGCTGTTCGAGCGCGGTTCGCTCCAGCTCCCCGGCGAGCACCTGCACCTCGACCTGCTCGCGGCCGCCGCCGCGGCCCGGCTGCAGGGCGCGCCGGTCGACGCGATCGCCCGCGCCGCCGCCGCGTTCCGCGGCCTGCCCGACGTGCTGGAGCCGGCCGGCGAGATCGCCGGCGTGCGCTTCGTGAACGACACCAAGGCCACCAACGTCGACGCGGTGCGCAAGAGCCTGGAGGCGTTCGCGGCGCCGGTGGTGCTGATCCTGGGCGGCCGCTACAAGGGCGGCGACTTCCGGCTGTTGCGCGACTACGTGCGCCCGCGCGCGGCGCTGCGGCTCAAGGCGGTGATGGCGATCGGCGAGGCGCGGCCGCTGGTCAACGAGGCGCTCGCCGACGTCGTGCCCGTGGTCGACTGCGACAGCCTCAAGGACGCGGTGACCTCGGGCCTGGCCGCGGCCGAGGCCGGCGAGGTCGTGCTGCTGGCGCCGGGCTGCGCCAGCTTCGACATGTTCCGCGACTACGCGGACCGCGGCGCGCAGTTCCGCGAAGCGGTCGCCTGGCTGCGCCAGCGCGTGCCGGCGGCTGGAGTGCCGGCGTAATGGCCAAGAAACTGTCCGCCGACCTGATGCTGTTCGCGGTCACCGCCGCGCTGCTCGGCTTCGGCCTGGTGATGGTGTGGAGCGCGTCGTCCGCGCTGGCCCAGGAGCAGCACGGCTCCGCCTACCACTTCTTCCTGCGCCAGCTCGGCTGGGCGCTGTGCGGCCTGATCGCGATGATCCTGGCGATGCGGGTCGACTACCGGCGGCTGCGCAACCCCGCCGTCGTCTACGGCCTGTTCGGGCTGACCAGCATCCTGCTGATCACCGTGCTGTTCATGCCCGCGGTCAACGACGTGCACCGCTGGTTCCGGCTCGGCGCGCTGTCGTTCCAGCCGGTCGAGCTGGCCAAGCTGTCGCTGATCCTGTTCCTGGCCTTCCACCTCGAGCGCAAGCGCGAGCAAGTCGACCACTTCCTGCCCACGCTGTTCCCGGCCCTGCTGCTGCTCGGCTGGTACGCGTTCCTGGTCTTCTCCCAGCCCGACCTCGGCTCCGCTTTCACGCTCGGCCTGATCGCCTGCGCGATGATGTTCCTGGCTGGCGTGCGGCTGCGCTACTTCGCACTGCTGTTCGCCGCCGCGGTGCCGGTGATGGCGTGGGCGGTGCTCACGGCCAACTACCGGGTCGCCCGCATCCAGGCCTTCCTCGACCCGTGGGCGGCGGAGCGCCGCTCCGGCTCCGGCTACCAGTTGATCCAGAGCCTGATCGCGGTCGGCACCGGCGGCGTCACCGGCGCCGGCTTCATGGAGGGCCAGCAGAAGCTGTTCTACCTGCCCTACCCCTACTCCGACTTCATCTACGCGGTGATCGGCGAGGAGCTGGGGCTGGTCGGGGCGGCGCTCGTGGTCCTCGCCTTCACGCTGTTCCTGTGGCGCGGGTTGCGCGCGGCCTGGCGCGCGCCCGATGCCTTCGGCCTGCTGCTGGCCGCCGGCGTCACCCTCGCCATCGTGCTGCAGGCCTTCATCAACCTGAGCGTCGTGCTCGGGCTGCTGCCGACCAAGGGCATCCCGCTGCCGTTCATCTCGGCGGGCGGCTCCTCGCTGCTGTTCACGCTGGTCGGCGTCGGCCTGGTGCTCAACGTGTCGCAGCATGCGGACTGAACCGTGGGCCTCACCTTCCTGGTCGCGGCCGGCGGCACCGGCGGCCACATCTTCCCCGGCATCGCCGTCGCCGACGCGCTGCGCCTTCGCGACGGGGACGTCCGCGTCGTCTTCGTCGGCACCGACCGCGGGCTCGAGTCGCGGCTCGTGCCGCGCGCCGGCTACCCGCTCGAGAAGCTGCCGATCCTGCCGCTCAACGGCGTCGGCGCGATCCGCGCGTTGCGTGGCCTGCTCGCCCTGCCGCGCGCGTTCTGGCGCGCCGCAGCGCTGCTGCGCCGCGAGCGGCCGCGGGCGGTGCTCGGCATCGGCGGCTACGCGGGCGGCCCGATCGTCCTGCTCGCCGCGCTGCTCGGGGTGCGCACGGTGATCCTCGAGCCCAACGCCCGGCCCGGCTTCACCAACCGCGTGCTGCGCCCGTTCGTGCGCCGCGCCGCCTGTGCGTTCGAGAGCGCGCGCCTGTACTACGGCGCGCGCGGCGTGCTGACCGGCAACCCGGTGCGCGGCGGCTTCGCGAGGATCGCGCCGCGCGAGGTGCTTTCGCCGCTCACGTTGCTGGTGTTCGGCGGCAGCCAGGGCTCGCGGGTGCTGAACGAGGCGATGGTCGCCGCCCTGCCGTCGCTGCCCGCGGCAGGCGAGCTGCGGATCGTCCACCAGACCGGGCCCAGCGCCCACGCGCCCGTCGCGGCAGCCTACGCCGCGGCCGGCCGCGAGGCCCAGGTCGCGCCGTTTCTCGACGACATGGAGGCGCAGCTCGCCGCCGCCGACCTCGTGCTGTGCCGCGCCGGGGCGACCACCTGCGCCGAGCTGTGCGCCGCCGGCCGGCCGGCCGTGCTGGTGCCGTTGCGCGGCGCCGCCGACGACCACCAGCGGGCCAACGCCGTGGCGATGCAGACCGCCGGGGCGGCGCGGATGATCGTCGAGGACGAGCTGTCGGGAGCGACGCTGGCCGGCGCCCTGCGCGAGCTGCTCGCCGACCCCGCAGCGCTGTCGCGGATGGGCGCTGCGGCCCGCGGCCTGGCCCGCACCGACGCCGCCGCGCGGGTGGCGGCGCTGCTGCACGGCGAGGAGGCGGCATGAGGGGCGTGCGCCGCATCCACTTCGTCGGCATCGCCGGCGCCGGCATGAGCGGCATCGCCGAGCTGCTGCTGGCCCAGGGCTACGAGGTCTCGGGCAGCGACCTGAAGCCGGGGCCGGTGGGCGAGCGGCTGGCGCGGCTCGGCGTCCGGGTCGAGACCGGCCATGCCGCGGAGCACGTCGGTGACGCCCAGGTGGTGGTCGTGTCTTCGGCGGTGCCGGTCGACAACGCCGAGGTCCTGGCCGCGCGGCAGCGCGGCGTACCGGTCATCCCGCGCGCGGAGATGCTGGCCGAGCTGATGCGCCTGAAGCAGGGCGTCGTCGTCGGCGGCAGCCACGGCAAGACCACCACCACGTCGATGGTGGCGGCGGTGCTCGAGTACGGCGGCCTGGACCCGAGCGTGATCGTGGGTGGCCGCCTGCGCGCGCTCGACTCCGGGGCGCGGATGGGCAGCGGCCTGTACCTGGTGGCGGAGGCGGACGAGTCGGACCGCTCGTTCCTCAAGCTGCAGCCGGTGATCGCCGTCGTCACCAACGTCGACCGCGAGCACCTCGACGCCTACGCCGACCTGGCCGACGTGCAGGCCGCGTTCCTCGACTTCCTGAACAAGGTGCCTTTCTACGGTGCCGCCATCGTGTGCCTCGACGACGCCCCGCTGGCGGCGCTGCTGCCGCGGCTGACCCGGCGCGTGATCGGCTACGGCACCGGCGCGACCGCCCGCGTCACGGCCCGCGACGTCGTGCTGGAGGCCAGCGGCTCGCGCTACACGGCCCTGGTCGACGGCCGCGAGCTGGGCTCGATCCAGCTCGCCGTGCCCGGCCGCCACAACGTGCTGAACTCGCTGGCCGCGCTGGCCGTGGGGCTGGAGCTGGAGCTGCCGTTCGAGCGCATCGTCGCCGGCCTGCAGAGCTTCTCGGGCGTCGATCGCCGCTTCCAGCGCCGCGGCGAAGCGGGCGGCATCACCGTCGTCGACGACTACGGCCACCATCCCGCCGAGATCCGCGCGACGCTGGAGACGCTGCGGCTGGTCGCGGGCGAGCGCCGCACGCTGGTCGTGTTCCAGCCCCACCGCTACACCCGTACCCAGGCGCTGTGGGACGACTTCTGCACCGCCTTCGCCGACGCCGACGTGTTGCTCGTGTGCGACGTCTACGCGGCGGGCGAGGCGGTGATCGAGGGCGTCGACGCCCGCAGGCTGGCGGCCGCCCTGCGCGCGCGCGGCCACGACGACGTGAGCTACGCGGGCGGTGTCGCCGAAGCCGCGCGGCGGCTGCTCGAGCGGGCCCGCCCCGGCGACGTCGTGCTGACGCTGGGGGCCGGCAACGTCGCCCAGGCGGCCGACGCGCTGCTGCAGCGGGGGGCGGCATGAGCGTGCTGCACGACGACCCGCTGCTCGACCTGCCGCTGGGCCGGATCGAAGCTGGCGTCGCGGAGGAAGGGCCGTTCCTGCGCTCGCGGGCGCGCGGTCGCAAGCGCGCCCGCCGCGGCGCGCTGCACCGCCTGGCGCTGCTGGTCCAGGTCACCGGCGTCGTCGCCGTCGCGGTGGCGGCGCTGGTGGTCGGCTACGGCAAGGTGATGGCGTCGGAGCGGCTGCGCGTGGCCCGCGTCGACGTCAAGGGCCAGCGCTTCCTGTCCGAGGGCGAGGTGCGCGAGCTGCTCGGCCGCGCGGTCGGCGAGAACATCCTCGGCCTCGACATCGCGCAGCTCAAGCACAAGCTGCTGGCTTCGCCGTGGGTCGCCGACGCGACCGTGCGCCGCACGCTGCCCGACGCGCTGCAGGTCGAGATCCGCGAGCGGGTGCCGCTGGCGCTGGCCGAGCTGGAGCGGCTGTACCTGATGGACGCCGCCGGCGCCCTGATCGACATCTACGGCCCGCGTACCGCGGGCTTCGACCTGCCGATCGTGCGCGGCCTGGCCGGCTCCACCGGCGAGGCGCGGCGGGCGCGGGCCGAGCGCGCGGGCGCGCTGCTGGCCGACCTCGGCGACCTCGGCAGCGAGGTGTCCGAGGTCGAGGTCGAAGACAGCGGCGACTTGCGGGTGACGCTGCGCGGCCACGGCGAGGTGCTGCGCCTCGGCGCGCCGCCCTACCGCGAGCGGCTGGCTTCGTTCCTCGAGCTGCGCCGCGAGATCGCCGCCCGCGCGCCGCGCGCCCTGTACTACGACCTGCGCTTCCGCGACCGGATCTACGCGAAGCAGGACCCGACGCCGGAGCCGACGCCGACGCAGACTCCCGCGCCGCGCGCGGTCGTCGCCCGTCCGGCGCCGCGCCCCCCGTTCGCCGCACCCGTTCAGAGCCTCCCGTCCGCCGTCGCCCTCCCGTCCGCGGAGACCCCTCCTCCCGCGCCGACGCCGACGCCGTTCGGGACCCGTCCCCAGGGGCACCCCTAGACCATGGCCAAGAAGAAGGACCGTTACATCGTCGGCCTCGACATCGGCACCCAGAAGGTGTGCGCGATCGTGGCCGAGATCACCGACGAAGGCCGCCTCGACGTGATCGGCATCGGCCAGACCGACTCCAAGGGCGTGCGCAAGGGCGTGATCATCAACCTCGACGCCACCATCGAGGCGATCAAGAAGGTCGTCGAGGAGGCGGAGCTGATGGCCGGGGTCGAGATCGGCTCGGCCTTCGTCTCGCTGTGCGGCACCCACGTCCGCGGCTTCAACAGCCGCGGCGTGATCGCCGTCTCCGGCAAGAGCCGCCGCATCGAGCGCGAGGACGTGCAGCGCGCGATCGAGGCCGCCAAGGCGGTGTCGATCCCGCTCGACCGCGAGATCCTGCACGTGCTGCCGCAGGAGTTCGTGGTCGACGACCAGGACGGCATCCCCGACCCGACCGGCATGACCGGCACCCGGCTCGAGGTCAACGTCCACGTCGTCACCTGCTCGCAGACCTCCGCCCAGAACGTGATCACCTGCGTGAACCGCGCCGGGCTCGAGGTGCAGGACACGGTGCTGGCACAACTGGCGGCGGCCGAAGCCTGCGTCACCTCCGACGAGAAGGACCTGGGCGTCGCGCTGGTCGACGTCGGCTGCGGCACCACGGACCTCGCCATCTTCGAGAAGGGCGCGCTCTGGCACACCGCGATCCTGCAGGTCGGCGGCGAGCACTTCACCAACGACATCGCGGTCGCGCTGCGCACGCCGGTCGGCGAGGCCGAGAAGATCAAGAAGAAGCACGGCTGCGCGCTGACCTCGATGATCCCGGAAGAGGACTCGATCGAGGTGCCGGCGGTCGGCGGCCGGCGGCCGCGGATCATGGCCCGCCAGGTGCTGGGCGACGTGGTGCAGGCGCGGGCGGAGGAGATCTGCCAGCTGGTGCTGACCGAGATCCGCCGCGCCGGCTTCGACCGCTCGCTCAACAGCGGCGTCGTGCTGACGGGCGGTGGCTCGATCCTCGAGGGCCTGCCCGAGATCGCGGAGCAGATCTTCGACATGCCGGTGCGCCGCGGCGCGCCGGCCGGCATCGGCGGGCTGGTCGACGTGGTGGCGAGCCCCGTGTACTCGACGGCCGTGGGCCTCGTGCTGTGGGGCTACCGGCGGCGGATGGGACGCGAGCTGGGGATCTCGCGACAGGTGGCGACGGGGACTTTCGGCCGCATCTCCGGGCGTCTCAAGAACTGGCTGCAGGACTTCTTCTGATCGCGGCGGGAGGCAAGCGCATGCAGACGAGAACGGAAGCGGCGGCGTGGCCGCCGGTACCGCTGTTCCGCCGACCGGGTGGCGAGGTGCGCGGGCGCGACGCGCGCGCCGACGCCGACCGCGAGCCGCGCTGCGAGATGTGTGGCGCCACGGTGATCGCGCATCACTGCAAGCGGATCTGCCTGCGCTGCGGGTTCATGACCGGGTGCTCGGAAGGCATCTAACGGAAAAGGGTGAGGGAAGACGCATGACGAATCACGAGAGCGCCGGCCGCATCACGTTCGCGGAGGAGGAAGTCCGCGGCGCCCGGATCAAGGTCGTGGGCGTGGGCGGCGGCGGCGGCAACGCGATCAGCCGCATGATGGCCGCCGGCGTCCAGGGTGTCGAGTTCATCGCCATCAACACCGACCGCCAGGCGCTGCGCGACAACAAGGCGCCGACGCGGATCCAGATCGGCGAGAAGCTGACCAAGGGGCTCGGCGCCGGCGCCAACCCCGAGGTCGGCCGCCAGGCCGCGGTCGAGGACACCGAGAAGATCTGCGACGCGCTCGAGGGCGCGGACATGGTCTTCATCACCACGGGCCTCGGCGGCGGCACCGGCACCGGCGCTGCGCCGGTTGTCGCGTCGATCGCCAGCCAGCTGGGCGGCGACGCCGGCTCGGTGCTGACGGTGGCGGTCGTCACGCTGCCGTTCGGCCTCGAGGGCAAGCGCCGCCAGTCGCAGGCGATGGACGGCCTGATGGCGCTGCGCGAGTGCGTCGACTCGGTGATCGTGATCCCCAACGACCGGCTGCTGCAGACGGTCGCCCGCAACACGCCGGTGTCGGAGGCGTTCCGCGTCGCCGACGACGTGCTGCGCCAGGCGGTGCAAGGCATCTCGGACATCATCACCGTGCCTGGCCAGATCAACCTCGACTTCGCCGACGTGCGCGCGGTGATGAAGGGGATGGGCTCGGCGGTGATGGGCACCGGCATCGGCGAAGGCGAAAACCGCGCGATCGAGGCCGCCCAGCGCGCGATCTCCAACCCGCTGCTCGAGGACTCCTCGATCGAGGGCGCCCGCGGCGTGATCGTCAACATCACCGGCGGCGCCGACCTGTCGCTGGCCGAGGCCTCCGACGCGACGGCCCTGATCACCCAGGCCGCCGACCCCGAGGCCAACGTGATCTACGGCATCGTCACCGACGAGACGATGGGCCAGGCGGTGAAGGTGACGGTGATCGCCACCGGCTTCGTGCGCGCCGCGCGCAAGGCGCCGCCGACTCCGGTCGACCTCGCCAACTACGTCGGTCCGGCCGCGGCTGCGGCTGCGGCCGCCGCGGCGACGAACCCGGCCGCGGGTCAGAACGCGTTCTACCGCAACACGCCGATGCCGCGCGCGGCGTCCGGCGGCGGCGGCCGCTTCGACCTCGACGTGCCGACGTTCATCCGCAAGCAAGGGACAGGGACTGGCGACTAGGGCGTTTGGGGACGGCGCCCGGGTCGTCACGACCGGGCGCCTGCTCGCCCTCCTGTTCAGCGCCTGGTGCGTCGTCCTGATCGCGCGCTCCGCGACGATCGCCCCCGATGGCCGGGTGTTCCCCGCGCTGGCCGACGACGCGATGATCTCGATGCGTTACGGCTGGCACCTCGCTCACGGCGAGGGCCTCGTCTACAACCCCGGCGAGCGCGTCGAGGGTTACACGAACCTGCTGTGGACGCTGGTGATGGGTGCGTCGATCGCCGCCTTCGGCAGCCGCGGCGGCGCGCTCGCGATCTCGCTGCTCGGGATCGTCCTGTGCCTCGCCTGCGCGGCGGCCGCGGCCCGGCTGGCGCGGGCGCTGGCGGCCGCCGCGGGCGCCGATCCCGGGGCGGCCGCGACGACGGCCACGCTGCTGGGGCTCACCTGCTTCCCGCTCGCCCACTGGGCGCTCTACGGCATGGAGACGACGCTGCTGGCGTTGCTGCTGTGTCTCGCCGCCGAGCGCGCGCTGCAAACGGAGCTCCTCCGCCCCCAAACCCCCGGCGGGTTGGGACTCGGCGGGCTGCTGGCGCTCCTCGTCTGGACCCGCGCCGACGCCGCGTTGCCGGCGGCGGTGGTGGTCGGCTTCCTGCTGTGGCGCCCGGCGTCCCGGCGCGCCGCTCTCGTCGCCGCGGCCGTCTGCGGCGCGGCGCTCGCCGCCCACGCGCTCTTCCGCTTTGGCTACTACGGCGACTGGGTCCCCAACACCGCCCGCCTCAAGCTCGACGGCATTCCGCTCGAAGCCCGGCTGCAGGCGGGTGCTGCCTTCGGTGGCGAGTTCGCCGCGAGCTACGGGCCGGCCTTCCTCGTCGTCCTGGCCGGCGCGCTGCGCGGTCGGCGCGGCGCGGCCCTGGCCGCCGCGCTGTGGGCCGTCGCCGGCCTCTACCTGGTGTGGGTCGGCGGCGACGCCTTCCCGCACCACCGGCTGGTGGTGCTGGTGCTGCCGATCACGTTCGCGGCCTTCGCCGCCGAGCTGGCGCTCGCCTCGCGGGCCGCGCTGGCCGCGGCGGCCCGGCGCGGCGCCCGCCCCGGCTCGCCCGCGCAGCTCGCCGTGCTGCTCGCGCTGCCGTTCGTGCTCTGGAGCCAGCGGCCCGACTGGACGCGGATCGCCCTGCTCGACGAGCCGGCCGCGGCCGTCTACGCCAGCTACAACACCCACGCCTACCTCGACTTGAGCGCCGTGCTCGGGCCGCAGGCGACGCTCGGCGTGGTCCAGGCCGGCACCCTGCCCTACTACGGCGCCCACTGGCGCACGATCGACTTCCTGGGCAAGGTCGACCCCCACATCGCCCGCCTGGCGCCCGACCTCTCCGGCGCCGAGAACTGGTTCGGGACCGGGACGGTGCCCGGCCACAACAAGTACGACCTGCGCTACTCCATCCTCGAGCGCCGGCCGAGCTACGTGCAGACGGCACACTGGGGGAGCCAGGCGCTGGACCTCGCGGGCCTCTACGTCCGCGGCTGGCGCAGCGGCCGCAGCTACCTGCTGCGGATCGACGACCCGGCCGTGAACTGGGCCGCCCTCGACGCGGTGACGCCGCTGCCGGGTGCGCCCCGGCGCTGAGCCCGGACGCGTGCGCCTGCTAGGATGGAAGGCTCGTGAGCTCCCGCATCGAAACCCGCCACCGGACTCTCCGCGAGGCGGAGATCCACCTCCGACCGCGCCGGCGGCAGGGGGCGTTCCGGATTGCCCTCGGCTACCCCAACCTGTACTACGTCGGGATGTCGAACCTGGGCTTCCAGGGCGTGTTCCAGATGCTGAACGAGGCGCCGGACGTCGTCTGCGAGCGCTTCTTCCTGCCCGACGACGAAGACCGCGAGGACCTGCTTCGCTCCGGCCGCGCGTTGCCCAGCTTCGACACCGGCGCGGACCTCGGCCGCTTCGACGCGCTGGCGTTCTCGGTCTCGTTCGAGAACGACTACGTCCACGTGCTGCAGATGCTGCGGATGGCGGGCATCCCGCTGCGCGCGAAGGACCGCGGCCCGCGCCACCCGCTGGTGATCCTGGGCGGCGCCGCGACGTTCCTGAACCCGGAGCCGCTGGCGCCGTTCGCCGACATCATCGCGGCCGGCGAAGCCGAGGCGCTGCTGCCGAAGCTGCTCGGCGCGTTGCTCGGGTCGAAGTCGCCGCGCGACGGTATCGTCCACCTGCGCGAGGAGGACGGCTTCTACATCCCCTCCCGGTACGAGGTGCGCTACCACGTGGACGGCACGGTCGCCGCCTACGACGGTCCCGGCCCGGTGCGCCGCGCGCGCGGCGTGTTCGGCAAGATGACGCTGCCGCAGAGCGTGATCCTGACCCCGAACACCGAGATGTCGATGAAGTTCCTGGTCGAGATCTCGCGCGGCTGCCCGTGCATGTGCCGCTTCTGCTGGGCGGGCTACAACTACCTGCCGGTGCGCGGCTTCTCGCGCGCCGAGATCGTCTCCCGCGCGGCCGAGGTGCGCCGCCACACCAACAAGATCGGCCTCGTCTCCACGGCCGTCTGCGACCACCCCGAGATCGAGGGCATCGTCGACGACCTGGCGGGCCTCGGCTACGAGGTCTCGGTCGCCTCGCTGCGGCTCGACGACCTGACCCCCGAGTTCGTGTTCAAGCTGGCCGACACCGGCGTGCAGGGCCTGACGCTGGCCCCCGAGTGCGGCTCGAACCGGATGCGGAAGATCCTCAACAAGCAGTTCACGAACGACGAGATCCTGGACAAGGCCTCGTGGATCTTCGGCAACGGCATCGCCAACCTGAAGCTCTACTACATGATCGGGCTGCCGTTCGAGCAGCACGAGGACGTCGAGGCGATCGTCACCCTGACCGAGCAGATCCGCGAGCGGATGCTGGTCGAGGCGAAGAAGCGCGGCCGCATCGGCCGCCTGCACCCGTCGGTCAACCCGTTCGTGCCCAAGCCCGGCACGCCGTTCCAGTGGTTGCCGATGGAGGACCCGAAGGAGTCGGACCGCAAGCTCCAGCACCTGCGCAAGGCGTTCACCCGCATCCCCAACGTCGACGCGGTGATCAAGAGCGCGCGCACCGGGGCCACCCAGTCGGTGCTGGCGCTGGCCGACCGCCGTGTCGCCGACGCGCTGGAGCACGCCGTCGTGGAGGGCACGGACCTGAAGCGCGGGCTGAAGGCCGCGGGCCTCGACCCCGCCTTCTACCTGTTCCGCGAGCGGGCGAAGGACGAGCTGCTGCCGTGGGACGTGATCGACAACGGCGTCGCCAAGAACTACTACTGGAAGGAGCTGGAGAAGGCGCGCAAGGAAGCGCTGTCTCCGCACTGCCCGGAGATCCAGGGCTGCATCCGCTGTGGCGTGTGCGAGGAGACGGTGAACCCGGGCTACAAGCTGCCCGAGCAGTGGAAACACCTGGGCACGCCGCCGCGCTACCTGAAGGTCTTGCCGGGGGGCGAGAACCAGGAGCCGGCACCCGCCGCTCCCGTCGAGGTCTGAACGCCATGCGTACCCTGCGGGCGGCACTCGCCGCCCTGTTCGCCATCGCCTGCGGCTCGTCTCCGGCCGATCCTTCGACCGCACCGGCCGCGGCGCTGGGCCAACCCACGAAGCTCGGCATGGGCCAGGCGGCGAGCTTCGACAGCGGCCGCTTCGAGCTCGGCCTGCGCCAGGTGCTCGAGGACTCGCGTTGCCCTGCCGACGCGTTGTGCATCCAGGCGGGCGCCGGGCGCCTCGCCGCGTGGGTCGTCACGGCGACGGGTCGCCGCGAAGCCGAGCTGCGCACCGACGCCTGGCCGTCCTTCGACGGCTACGCCGTGCAGGTCACGGCGCTCGAGCCCTACCCGTACTCGAACATCCGCATCGACCCCAGCAAGTACGTGGCGACGGTGATCGTCACTCGCCGCTGAAGCCGCACGGAACAGACGCCTCCCGACTCTCGTAGAATCCCGTTGGCCCCTCCCGGGGCCTTGATGCGCCTGCTCTCCTAAAGACCCTCGCCCCGCGCCCCGCCGCCGCTCCTGCGGCCGTGGTGTGTCGCGGTCCTCTCCCCTGGTCTTCCGGAGGTCGCATGCAGGTCTGCCTGAGATCCGTCTCTTTCTCCCACTCGTCCGCCCGCCCGCTGCTCCGCGGCGTCAGCGCCACCTTCGAGCGCGGCTTCACCGGCCTGGTCGGGGCCAACGGTGCCGGCAAGAGTTCGCTGCTGCAACTGATCACGGGCACCCTGCGACCCGACGTCGGCAGCGTCGTCGTGCGCCCGGCGGGGGCGCGCGTCGTCCACGTCGAGCAGCGCGCCGATCTGCCGCCCGCCCCCGGCGTGCTCGCTTTCGCCGCCGACCCGCGGGGGCCGGCGGCACGCCTGCGCGGCCAGCTCGCGCTCGAGGCCCTGGCCGTCGCCCGCTTCGATCGCCTCTCGCCGGGTGAACGGCGGCGCCTCGCGCTGGCGGCCGCGCTGGCGGCCGAGCCCGACGTGCTGCTGCTCGACGAGCCCACCAACCACGTCGATGCCGAAGCCCGCGCCTGGCTCGTCGCGGCGCTCGGCCACTTCCGCGGCGTGGCCGTCGTCGTCTCCCACGACCGCGCGCTGCTCAATGCCCTGTGCCCGCGCACCGCCTGGCTGGAGGCCGGTCGACTGACCGTCGAGGACGCGGCGTACGACGTCGCCCGCGCCCGCCGCGAGGCCGCCCGCGAGGCCGCGATCGAGGAGCAGGAGCGCCTGCGCCGCGAGCACCGCCGGCTGCAGGTCACGCTGGAAGCGCGTCGCCAGGTGCGGGCCTCGGCGGAGCGCGGACGCTCCGCGCGCCACGCCGGCAGGGGAGACGCCGACGCGCGCTCGATCGGCGCCCGCAACCGCGCGGCGTGGGCGGAGAACCGCGCAGGCCGCGAGGTGAAGACCCTGGCGCTCCGCGCCAAAGTGGCGGCCGAGCGGCTGGCGACGGCCGGCGTCGGCGCCCAGCGCGGAGCGGCCGTGGCCTGGCGCGCGGCGCGCGCGGCGCGATCCCGCCTGTGCGCGTGGAGCGGCGACCTGGTGCGCGGCGAACGCGTGCTGGCGAAAGGCCTCTCGCTTGTCGTGGAGCGCGACACCCGCGTCCACCTCGTCGGCCCCAACGGCGCCGGCAAGTCCACGCTGCTGGCCGCGCTCGCCGAGGCCTGCGGAGGGCCCGACTTTCTCCACCTGCCGCAGGAGCTGCCGCCGGGCTTCGCCACGGCCGTGCTCGAGAAGCTGCACGCGGCGAGTGGACCCGAGCGCGGGGCGGTGCTGGCGACGGCCGCGGCACTCGGGCTCGATCCCGAGGCGGTGCTGTGCAGCACTCGTCCCTCGCCCGGCGAGGCGCGCCAGCTCGCCCTCGCCCTGGCCCTCGCCCGCGAGGTGTCGCTGCTGCTGCTGGACGAGCCGACGAACGACCTGGACCTGCCGGCCACGGAGCGCCTCGAACGAGCGCTGGCGGAGTACGGCGGAGCGCTCGTGCTCGTCTCCCATGACGACGCCTTCGCCCGCGCTTGCACCTCAAACGATTGGACGCCGTTCACGGCCGAGAAAAGTTGAACCCTCGAGGGGGGCAGCGGCGTCTTACCGATTGAACGACAGAGGTATCGAAAGGTGTCCGCGATGCGCAAGGGACTGATCGTGGGGGGCGTCGTCGTGCTGGTCGGCGGGGCCTCCGCCGCCCTCTACAGCCGCGCCGCCTCGCGCGACGACAGTGGATTCAAGACCGTCGCGGTCACTCGCGGCGGGGTCGTGGAGAAGGCGCTGGCGGTCGGCTCGATCCGGCCGCGCCAGGAGATCACGGTCAAGAGCAAGATCTCCGGCATCGTCAAACGCTCGTTCCGCGAGGTCGGCGACCGCGTCAAGGCGGGCGATCCACTGTTCGAGATCATCCCCGACCCGACGCCGCTGGAACTGACCGAGGCCCGCCGCGAGGTCGAGATCGCCCGCAACATCTACGAGCAGGCCAAGAAGCGTTTCGACCGCTCGGAGACGCTGCGCAAGCAGGGCATCGTCGCCTCGCAGGACGCGGACGTCGCCGACAAGGAGATCCAGGACGCGCAGATCCGGCTCAAGCTGGCCCAGGACCGGCTCGCGCTGGTGGAGAAGGGTCGGGTGATGGGCGACCAGCAGCTCCAGGTCTCGGTCGAGTCGATCATCCGCGCGCCCACGACCGGCACCGTGCTCGAGCTGCAGGTCAACCAGGGCGACCCGGTGGTGCCGCTGACCTCGTTCCAGGCCGGCACGCCGCTGGCGACGCTGGCCGACATGAGCACGCTGATCTTCAAGGGCACGGTCGACGAAATCGACGTCGGCAAGCTGAAGGAGGGGATGCCGGCCCGGATCAAGATCGGCGCCCTGCCCGAGGCCCAGGTCGACGGCTCGGTCGAGAAGATCGCGCCCAAGTCGAAGACGCTCGAGGGCGCCACCCTGTTCGACGTCGAGATCGCGCTCCAGCCGGGCCCCGGCGTGACGCTGCGCGCCGGCTACTCGGCCAACGCCGACGTGGTCGTGCGCGAGAAGAAGGACGTGCTGCTGCTGCCCGAGCGCCTGGTCACCTTCGACGGCGGCAAGGCCAGCGTCGAGCTGCCACCCGCGACCCCCGATACCGAGCCGGCGAAGAAGGTGGTGACGGTCGGCCTCTCCGACGGTCTCAACATCGAGATCAGCGCCGGCCTCAAGCAGGGCGAGCTGGTGGTCGAGCGGCCGCCGAAGAAGATCGAGTAGCCGCGGTCCGCCCCGAGATCCTCGATGACCGCGCTGTCCTTCCTCCGGCAGATGCTCCAGGACGTGCGCCAGCAGAAGCTGCGCACGGCGCTGACCGTGCTCGGTATCACCTGGGGTACCGTCTCCGTCTCGCTGCTGGTCGCCTTCGGCGAGGGCCTCGAGGCGCGCATCCGCGCCAACCAGCGCGGGCTGGGCGAGAACATCGTGATCGCCTGGCCGTCGCGCACGTCGCTGCCGTGGGAGGGCCTGGGCAAGGGCCGCCGCATCCGCATCACCGAGGAGGACATCGAGGCGCTGCGGCGGGAGATCCCCGAGGCCCGCTTCTCCGGCGAAATGAGCCGCGAGAAGAGCACCTTCCGCCGCGAGCGGGTGCGGATCACGCCGGAGATCTCGGCCAACAGCCCGATCTTCGCGGCGATGCGCAACATCATCCCCGCCGCCGGTGGTCGCTACGTCAACGACCTCGACCTCGACCGCCGCCGCCGCGTCGTGTTCCTCGGCGACAAGCTCAAGCAGGACCTGTTCGGCGACGAAGAAGCCGTCGGCAAGACGGTGATGCTCGACAACGTGCCGTTCCTGGTCGTCGGCGTGATGGAGAAGAAGGCCCAGGACTCGTCCTATTCCGGCCGCGACGAAGGCAAGGCGTTCATCCCCGAGACCACGTTCCGCGGCCTGTTCTCCGAGCGCTACCTGGAGAACTTCATCTTCCAGGCCGCGAACGCCGCCGCGACCCCTGACGTCACCCGCCGCGTCTACGAGGTGCTGGCCCGGCGCCACAAGTTCGACCCCGCCGACAAGGAAGCGATCGGGATGTGGGACACGAGCGAAGGCGAGAAGTTCTTCGCCATCTTCTTCGGCACGTTCCGCGCGTTCCTCGCCATCATCGGCTCGTTCACCCTGGTCGTCGGCGGCATCGGCGTGTCGAACATCATGTACGTTGTGGTCGAGGAGCGCACCCGCGAGATCGGCGTCAAGCTCGCGGTCGGCGCCAAGCCGGCCTGGATCCAGCGCCAGTTCCTGGCCGAGACGCTGACCCTGACGGCCGTCGGCGGCGTCTGCGGGCTGGTCGTCACCCTCGGCTTCCTGGCCGTGTTCCCGCTGCTCGGCCTCGACGAGTACGTCGGCACGCCGCAGGCCTCGCCGCTGGTCGTCGCCACCACGACCCTGCTGCTGGGCGTGATCGGCATGGTCGCCGGCTGGTTCCCGGCCCGCCGCGCGTCGCTGCTCGACCCCGTGATCGCGCTCAAGCTGGCATGAAGACCCTGCTCGCCGAACTGCGCCTCGTGCTGCGGCTGTTCCAGGCCGACGTCACCCACAACCGCAAGCGGATCGCGCTGACCGTGATCGCGATCGGCTGGGGCACGCTGTCGATCGTGATGCTGCTGTCGTTCGGCGAGGGGTTGCGCCGCTCCTTCTACACCAACACCCGCGGCATGGGGGTCGGCATCGCGGTCGTCTGGCCGGGGGCGACCACCCGGCCCTGGGCCGGGTTGCCGGCGGGGCGCAACATCCAGTTCACCGACGAAGACGCCGAGTTGCTGGCCGCCCGCATCCCCGAGATCGACGGCGTCAGCCGCGAGTACGCGACCCGGCGCGGGGTCACGGTCGGCGAGAAGACGATCAACGCCCGGGTGCGCGGCGTCGACGCCCGCTTCGGAGCGATGCGCAACATCACGCCGCAAGCCGGCGGCCGCTTCCTCAACGAACGCGACATCGAGGAGAAGCGGCGAGTGGTGGTGCTGGGCGACGAGCTGGCGCAGGACCTGTTCGGCAGCCAGGACGTGGTCGGCCGTACCGTGCAGATCCAGCAGTCGACCTTCACCGTCGTCGGCGTGGCGATCCCGAAGACGATGATGGGCATGTACTCGGGTCCCGACAAGGGCCAGGCCACGATCCCGGCCACGACCTACAAGTCGATGTGGACCGACCACAAGATGAGCAACCTGATCTACCGCCCGCTGACGCCCGAGCTGGGCGACCAGGCCAAGGCCCAGATCTACCGCATCCTCGGCGGCCGCTACCGCTTCGACCCCGACGACCTTCGCGCGCTCGGCGTGTGGGACACCCGCCGCAACCAGCAGATCACCGACAACATCGCGCTCGGCATCCAGATGTTCCTCGGCCTGATCGGTGCCTTGACGCTGTTCGTCGGCGGCATGGGCGTCGCCAACATCATGTACGCGGTGGTGCAGGAGCGGACCCGCGAGATCGGGCTCAAGATGGCGCTCGGCGCCAAGGCGCGACAGGTGATGGCGCCGTTCGTGGTCGAGGCGCTGATGATGACCGCGATGGGCGGCCTGCTCGGCACCTTCGTCTCGCTCACGATCATCACCGGCATCGGCCTGATCCCGGTCCAGGACGACGCCCTCGCGTTCCTCGGCAAGCCCACGTTCTCGCTGCCGATCGCCGCCGCCACCGCGCTGATCCTCGGCAGCGTCGGCGCCCTGGCCGGATTCTTCCCGGCCCGCCACGCGGCGGCCGTGCAGCCCGCTGTCTCGTTGAGGTACGAGTGATGACCGCAGAACAGCCGCTGATCGAGCTTCAGGGCGTGCGCAAGGTGTATTCGACCGGCCGGCTCGAGGTGGAGGCGCTGCGCGGCATCGACCTCGACGTGCACCGCAACGAGTACGTCGCCATCGTCGGTCCCTCGGGCTCGGGCAAGTCGACGCTGATGAACATCCTCGGCTGCCTCGACACGCCCAGCGCGGGCCGCTACACGCTGGGCGGCGAGACCGTGGGCGGGCTCGACCGCAACCGCCTGGCGGAGATCCGCAACCGCCACATCGGTTTCGTGTTCCAGAACTTCAACCTGCTGCCCTACGCCTCGGCGCTGGAGAACGTGGAGCTGCCGCTGCTGTTCGCCGGCGTGTCCGCGCGCGAACGCCACGAGCGCGCGGCCGCGATGCTCGAGCGGGTCGACCTCGCCAACCGCATGGACCACAAGCCGACCGAGCTGTCGGGCGGCCAGATGCAGCGGGTGGCGATCGCCCGCGCGCTGGTCAACCGGCCGACCATCCTGCTGGCCGACGAGCCGACCGGCAACCTCGACTCCGCCTCCGGCAAGGCGATCGTGTCGTTGTTCGAGGAGTTGCATGCGGCCGGCCAGACGATCGTGCTGATCACCCACGACGCCGGCATCGCCAGGCTGGCCAACCGCGTGGTCCGCGTCCAGGACGGCACGATCGTGGAGGACGTCCGCGCCGCGGCGTAGTGGGGGGGCGGGGGCGGAGGAGGGTTCGCTGTCCGACGTAGCCCCCGCGGGACCGGCCCCGACGTGAAGTCGGGGCCGGAACCCAATCATCTCCCTCGCCAGAGGCGGTCGTAAGTCGCCCACTCCTTTTCGTCTGTCGTCCAGTGGGCGTAGAGGGCGACGCCCTCGAACGTGCCGTCGGCGCCGACGCCGCGCAGGCCCTGGACGATCCCGCGCAGCGCCTGCTCCGGCGTCTCCACCCCGCCGCGGTGCATCAGCCCGGTCTCGTCGTAGGTGGGCACGCCCATCAGCAGCCGGGCGTGGCGCGAGCTGTCGCGCAGCGCGGCCGACGCGCTGCGCGAGGCCCACGCCACGTAGCGCGCGTACAGGCCCGGGGTCGGCAGCGCGGTGTCGTAGGCCATCACCACGACCTGGTCGGCGAGGGCGCCGACGCGGGCGTAGTAGTCGGGCGTCCACAAGAAGTTGGGCGCGCCGGGCAGCGCGATCGGCCCCGGCCGGATCGCGGACAGCGACAGCGTCGCGTCGCCGATCGCCGGTCGCAGCGCCCGCAGCAGCGACAGGAACTCCACGTTGCCGTCGCCCACCGGCTCGACGTTGAGGTGGATGCCGTCGAAGCCCTCGTCGATCAGGCCGCGGCACTCGGCGACGATGCGCTGGCGCTGGCCGAGGTCCGCCAACTCGATCGAGCCGGCCTTCTGCCGCCGCCAGCCGACCCGCAGGCCGCCGACCCACGGCAGCACCTGGAGGCCGGGCGCCTCGCGGCGGGCGACGGCGAGGAAGCGCCGCATCTGCTCGCGGTCGTGGGCCGGCAGCCGTCCGGCGCGGTCGAACGGGATCACGTGCGGGAACGCGTAGCGCACGCCACGCGCGCGCAGGTCGCGCACCAGTGCGGTGATCTCCGCTTCGGAGTGCGGTCGCTCCAGCCAGCGGTGCTCGAGCCACACCGCGTTGCGGTCCTGGTTGAACGGGTGGGGCCGGTCGTCGCCCGCCGGCAGGTACGCCAGCAGGGCGAGCGCTCCCGCGGCGGCGAGCAGCAGGCCGGCGAGGATGGCCACGACTCGCGCGCGGCGGCCGGCGGGGAGGCGCATCTCTGCGGGCAGTCTACGATGCGCCGGCCCGCCGCGTTTGAAGGTTCGCGCCCGGAGCGCCTAGACTCCGGCGCCCGACCCGCTTCCAGAACGCGGCGTCGGAAGCACTGGACAAGGAAGGACCTGAAGGTCGTTGGAACTCGTCACCACGTTCGTCGATTTTTTCCTGCACCTCGACCGCCATCTGGCCGAGCTGATCGCCGCCTACGGCGCCTGGACCTACGCGATCCTGTTCGTGATCGTGTTCCTGGAGACCGGGCTGGTCGTCACCCCGCTGCTGCCCGGCGACTCGCTGCTGTTCGCGGCCGGCACCTTCGCGGCGCTGGGCGCACTCGACCTGTGGCCGCTGGTCCTGCTGCTGATCGTGGCCGCGGTGCTGGGTGACACCGTGAACTACGGGATCGGCAACTACCTCGGGCCGAAGGTGTTCCACTTCGAGCGCTCACGCTGGTTCAACCCCGACCACCTGAAGAAGACCCACAACTTCTACGAGCGCTACGGGGCGAAGACGATCGTGATCGCCCGCTTCGTGCCGATCGTGCGCACGTTCGCGCCGTTCGTCGCCGGCATCGGCTCGATGACCTACGGCAAGTTCATCAGCTACAACGTGATCGGCGGCGTGCTCTGGGTCCTGGTCTGCGTCCTCGGCGGCTTTTTCTTCGGCAACCTGCCGTTCGTGAAGAAGAACTTCAGCCTGGTGATCCTGGCGATCGTGTTCATCTCGATCCTGCCGGCGCTGGTCGAGTACCTGCGCCACCGCCGGGAGGCGGCCCGCGCCGCCTGACGTGACGCCTTCGTTCGTGACGGTGCCGTCGTTCGTGGCCGTGCCCGGCCTCGTCCACGGCTTCGAGCGGCGCACCCCCGGCGCTCCCGCCGAAACGCGCGAGGCCGCTCGCCAGCGCGTCGCGAAGGCGCGGACTACCCGCGGGCGCGTGCTGTTCCTGACCCAGGTCCACGGCGCCGCCGTGGTCCGCGCGCCGTGGGACGGGGCGCCGGCAGCCGACGCGGCGCTGGCCACCGCCCCGGGGCTGCTGCTGGCGATCGAGACCGCGGATTGTCTGCCGGTGCTGTTCGTCGATCCCGTCCGCCGTGCCGTGGCCGCGGCCCACGCGGGCTGGCGCGGCACGGCCGCAGGCGTCGCCCGCGCCGCGCTCGAAGCGTTGCTCGCTTCCGGCTCGCGCCGCGAAGACGTGCGGGCGGCACTCGGCCCCGCGATCGGCGCCTGCTGCTACGAGGTCGGCGAGGAGGTGCGCGCGGCGCTGGGCCCGTCGCTCGCCCATTGCTTCCGCGACGGCGCGCCGCGTCCCTTCTTCGACTTGCGGGCAGCCAATCGCGCCCAGCTCGAGGCGGCGGGACTGGCCGCCGCGGCGATCGAGGATGTCGACGAGTGCACGCGCTGCCTGCCGGAGCGCTACCACTCGTGGCGCCGCGACGGAGCGGCCGCCGGCCGTCTGATCCACGTCATCGGGTTCGTGGCGCGCTGATCGCGTTGCGGACGCCGGAGTGAATCCGGCGACCGCCGACTACTCCAGGCGGCTCTGCTTTTCGTCGAGCGCGCGGTTGGCGAGCGCGTCGGCCTCGCGGTTCTTCTCGCGGCGAACGTGGGCCAGCGGCGCGCTCTCGAAGCCGCGCAGCAGCGTCACCGCCTCGCGGTGCAGCGGCTGCATGTCGGGGTGCTTGACCCGGTACTCGCCGCGGATCTGCTTCACCACCAGCTCGGAGTCGGAGTAGAGCGCGATCCGCCGCGCGCCGCGGGCCTTCGCCCAGCGCAGCGCGTGGATCAGCGCCTGGTACTCGGCGAAGTTGTTGGTCGCCCGCCCCAGGTAGCCGTAGAGGCCGGCCACCTCCGTGCCCGCGGGGTCCGCGACGTGGACGCCGAAGGAGGCCTCCCCGGGGTTGCCGCGCGACGCGCCGTCGATGTGGATGACGTACTCGGCGCTCACGGGCCGTGGTCGACGGTCGGCGGCTCGGGCACGAAGTACAGCATGCGCTGGCATGACGGGCACTGCGTGACCTGCTCGTTCTTCTTGAGGTCGAGCATCTGCTGCGGCCGCATCTTGACGCGGCAGGCCTGGCAGCAGCCGTCCTTCGCCTCGGCCATCGCCACCCCGCCGCGCAGCTTCGCGATCCGCTGGTACTGGGCGAGCGGCGCCTCCGGCACGCCGACGAGGGCCGTCTCGCGGCCCGCGCGGGCGACCTCGACCTGCTGCCGGGCGGCCTTCTCGCGTGCATCGACGTCGGCGAACTCGGCCTTGTACTGGGCCTCGGTCGCCCGAAAGTGGGCCTCCTCGCGCTTGACGTCGGCGGCGTGGGCTTCGCCCGCCTCCATCTCCTCGAGTGCCTTGTCCTCGCGGCCACGGATCTCGCGCTCGACGTTCTCGATCTCGTGGAGCAGCGCCTGGTATTCCTTGTTGGTCTTGACCTCGCCCTGCTGGCTCTTGTACTTCGTGCGCTTGGTCTCGAGGTCCTGGATCTCGGCCTCGAGCTTGCGCCGCGCCTTGTTCGAGACCTCGGTGGCCGCGCGGGCGGCGTCGAGCCGGGCGCGCTCCTGGTCGAGTCGGGCCTGGATCGCGGCGCGGTCGACGGGACAGCGGGCGAGCAGCGCCTCGGCGGCGCGCAGCACGTTCTCGGCCTCGTGGAGCTCGATCAGCGCCTGAAGTTCGGGGTTCATCATCGGGATTCCAGGGATTCTAGCCCCGCCTTCCCACATCCGCCGGGAATGTTCCCCGCGTATCGACGTTATCCACTGTCAGGGAGATCCGGGCCGCGCGCCGGGGAGACGTGTCGCCCGGGCGGGCTTTCGGCCCGGGCTCTGAACCGAAGGAGCGAAACGCATGGAACGTCGTCAGTTCAATCACATGATCGGCGCCGTCGTGGCCGGCATGGTGGCCGGCTCGCGGGCGCTGGCCCAGCCCGCCGACAAGAAGCCCGAGGACAAGGCCCCCAAGCACATCTGCAAGGGCCACAACGACTGCAAGGGCATGGGCGGCTGCAAGACCGAAGCCAATGCCTGCGCGGGCAAGAACGCGTGCAAGGGCAAGGGTGGCTGCGCGGCCGCCGCGGCCAAGCACGAGTGCAAGGGCAAGAACGCCTGCAAGGGCATGGGTGGGTGCAAGACCGACGCCAACGCCTGCGCCGGCAAGAACGCGTGCAAGGGCAAGGGCGGCTGCGCCGTGCCGCCGAAGATGGCCGAGAAGAAGAGTTAAGGTTGATCCGTGAGGGGCGGGAGCCGCGTGGCTCCCGCCCCGCCTGGTCCGCGGGGTGATCGAGAGGCGCATGGCGAACAGGTGGGGCCTGCCGGACCTGGGCATCGGCATCGGCCTGCGCACGGCTCACTTCACCCACATCCTGTCGGAGTGGCCACAGGTCGACTGGTTCGAGGTGCTCTCCGAGAACTTCATGGACACCGGCGGCCGGCCGCTGCACGTGCTCGACCAGGTCGCCCTGCGCTACCCCGTGGCGCTGCACGGCGTCTCGCTCGGCATCGGCAACACCGCGCCGCTGGACCGCGAGTACCTGGGCAAGCTGAAGGCGCTGGCGACGCGCACGCGCGCGGCGTGGGTCTCGGACCACCTGTGCTGGACGGGCTTCGCCGGCCGCAACACCCACGACCTGCTGCCGATGCCGCTCGACGAGCCGGCGCTGCGCCACGTCACGGAGCGGGTGCGGGTGGTGTCCGACTTCCTCGAGCGACCGCTGGTGCTGGAGAACCCGTCCTCGTACCTCGAGTTCGCCACGTCGTCGATGCCCGAGTGGGAGTTCCTGGCCCGGCTCGCCGAAGACGCCGACTGCGGCCTGCTGCTCGACGTCAACAACGTCTACGTCAGCAGCGTCAACCACGGCTTCGACGCCGCGGCCTACGTCGACGCGATGCCCGCCGATCGCGTCGTCCAGTACCACCTCGCGGGCCACACGAACCGCGGCAGCCACCTGCTCGACACCCACTCCGACCACGCCCGGCCCGAGGTGTGGGAGCTCTACGCGCGGGCGCTGCGCCGCACCGGCCTGGCGGCGACGCTCTACGAGTGGGACGAAGACATCCCGGAGTTCGACGTCGTGCGCGCCGAGGCGCAGAAGGCGAAGGCCGCCCGCGACGGCGTGGCGGCCGGGGAGCGGGCGTGACCGACCTCGCGCGCCTGCAGGAGTGGATGCAGGCCGTGATCTCCCACCCGGGGGAGATCGACGAAGCGCTGCGCGCCGCGCCCGGCCTGCAGGCCGCGGAGGTGATCCGCCCCTCGTCGACGTTGACGCCCGCCGAGCGGCTCGCCATCTACCAGGGCATGTACCCGCTGCGGATGGAGGAGGCGCTGCGCAGCGACTATCCGGGCCTCGCTCACCTGGTCGGTGACGCGGCGTTCACGGCGCTGGTGCGGGCCTACGTCGCGGCATGGCCCTCGCGCAGCTACACGCTGAACCGGCTCGGCGACCACCTGCCCGAGTTCCTGCGTGGTGGCGGCGGCGGCCTGCGGCGGCCGGACCTGCTGGCCGACCTGGCGATGCTGGAGCGCGCGTTCAGCCAGGTTTTCGACGCGGAAGAGACGCCCTCGCTGACCGAAGCGGAGATCGCCGCCGTCCTTCCCGAGGCGTGGGCCGACGCCGTGCTCGAGCCGATCGCCGCGCTGCGCCTGCTCGAGTTGCGCTACCCGGTCGGGCTGTGGCTCGACGCGATCAAGGCGCAAGGGGAAGAACACCGCCACCCTCGACTCGCCCGCAAGGACAGCCGGCTGGTGGTGTATCGCCGTCGCTACGCGGTGTACCGCGAGGAACTCGACAAGTCCGCCCACGCCCTGCTGGCCGACCTGGTCGCCGGGCGGCCGCTCGGCGAGGCGGTGGAAGCGGCCCTCGGGCGCCCGCGCGCCCCGGCCCCCGAGCGGCTGACCGGCTGGTTCCGCGGCTGGGCCGGCGCCGGGCTGTTCCGCGCCGTGCGTTTTCCCTGACCGCGCGCACACCTGTTAGGCTTTCCCGGGCCCGTAGTTCAGCGGTTAGAACGGCCGGCTCATAACCGGCTAGCCGCAGGTTCGAATCCTGCCGGGCCCAGGTTCCAAAGGCCGTCGCTCCCTCCAGGAGTGTGAAGTCGACTTGATGCCCCGTTCCACCCTGCTCACGATCGTGTCGCTCGTGCTCCCGGCCTTGGCCGCCGCCCAGGCGCCACTCGGCAGCCCGGTGGCCACCCTCGTCTACGTCGAAGGCGCGGCCAACATCACTCCCGCCAGCGGCGTCGCGGCGCCGGCCACCCAGGGCCAGAAGCTGCGCACCGGCGAGCGGCTGCAGACGGACGCCGCCTTCGTGCGGCTCGAGTTCCCGTGGATGAAGGCGTCGCTCGCCCCGCAGTCGGCGATCCACGTGCCGGCGGAGACGATCCTGTCCGTGGTGCTGGAGGCAGGTCGGCTCGAGATCTTCTCCGAGGAGGACACGATCAAGGTCGTCACCCCCGAGGCCGAGGTGCGCGGCCGCGGTCGCGCGATCCTGCGCCGGACCGAGGGCATGACGCGGGTGATGGTGATCGACGGCCAGGTTGCGATCGAGACCGAGCAGGGGGGTGTCGCGCTGAACGCGCGCCAGGGAGCGCTGGTCGCCACGGGCGGCGCGATCGACGGCCCGCACCCGCTGCCGGCGGCGCCGCGCGACGTGCAGCCGACCGCCGACCCCCAGTATCTGCCGGTCGGCACCAGCGTCGACCTCGTCTGGCAGGGCGACGCCGAGCGCTACTACGTCGAGATGCTCGCGGTCGACGTCGAGGAGTCGGTGTTCGCCACCGAGACGGGCAAGGCGCCCTACACGCTGGCCCTGCCCTGGATCGGCACCTACCGCTGGCGGGTGACGGCGATCGATCCGCGCGGCCTGGAGAGCGCGCCCTCGGTCGAGGGCACGGTCTGCGTGATCGACCCCGACGCCGGCAAGGGCGAGGGGTAGCCCGGCCTCGCGCCCCCCGGTCCGGGCTCAGGGCTCGAGGCCGCGACCGCGGAGCAGGGTCACGTAGCGCGGGTCGCCGCGGAGGGCCGCGAGGTGCGGGCTCGAGCGCAGGGCCCCGCCGTCGCGATAGCCCGCGGCCAGCGCGCGGTCGAGCGCGGCGAGGGCGCCTCCCCGGTCGCCTTCGCCCGCCAGCACCATCGCCTCGGTCACGAGATACACCGGGGAGCCGCGCTGTCGCATCCGACCGAGCGCCGCCCGGGCCTCGACGTAGCTGCCCCGTGCGAGGTGGACCTGGGCGATCCCGCCATCGGCGGCCTCGAACGTGGGGTCCATCCGCCGGCACTGCACGAACGCGGCCGTCGCCTCGTCGAACCGGCCCTGCAGGAGCAGGGCGCGGCCGAGGTGGTAGTGGGCGCCGATCAGCGCAGGCTGGAGGACGATGGCGCGTCGCGCGGCGTCTTCGGCCGCCCGCGCGTCGGGCGGCTGCAGGTAGGCGAGCGCCCAGGACAGCAGGTCCCACGCATAGGCGCTGCCCGGCTCGAGCCGGGTCGCCTCGCGAAAGCGTTCGACCGCGCCCGCGTAGTCGTAGCGATTGCCGAGCACCTGGCCCATCGCCAGCTGGGCCTCGGTCAGTCGCGGCTGGAGCGCGAGCGCGCGCCGTGCCAGTTGCTCGGCGCGCTCGAGCCGCTCGGGGCGCGGGTCGAGGTTGCGGTGGTATTGCGATTCGACTCGCGACAGGCCGACCAGCGCGAGCGGGAAGTCGGGGTCCAGCTGGAGCGCCCGCTCGAGGTGCTGGCGCGCGGCCTCGAGCTTCTCGGGGTCGTTGAAGTGCTCGATCAGCACCCGCCCCCGGAGGTACTCGTCGTAGGCCAGCGGGTTCGCGGTCGAGCGCTGGCGCAACGTGTCGTGGTCGTCCGACGAGAGGCGCACGTCGAGGGCCTCCGCGATCCGGAGCGCCGTCTGCTCCTGGAGCCGGAAGACGTCGTCGAGCTCGCCGTCGAAGTCCTCGGACCACAACTGGTAGCCGGTCTCGGCGCTCAGCAGCCGCACCGAGATCCGCACCCGTCGGCCCGACTTGCGCACGCTGCCCGCCAGGAGCGTGCCGACGCCGAGGGCCGCGCCCACGCGCCGCGGGTCGCCGTCCTTCTCGGCGAGGTGGAGGGTCGCGCCGACCGGCGCCACCTGCAGGCCGCGGATGCGGGAGAGCTTGCCCGCGATCTCTTCGCCCATGCCGGAGGCGAAGTAGTCCGTCTCCGGGTCGCTGCCGAGGTTGGCGAGCGGCAGCACCGCGATCGAAGGGGCCGTCGGGTTCGCGAGCGCGGGGGCCGGGCGCGCCGCTCGCGCTGCGCCCCACAACCACGCGCCGGCGACGCCCAGGGCGAGCGCGGCCACAGCCGTCGCGGCGAAAGCGGCGGAGGGCCGTCGCCGGGCCTCGGGCAGGTGCGCGAGGTCCGCGGCCAGCTCGGCCGCGGTCGCGAAGCGCGCCGCCGGGTCCTTCTGCAGGCAGCGGCTGACGATGCGGTCGACGGCCGGCGGCAGGTCCGGGCGCAGGCTGAGGAGCGAGGGGGGCGTGTCGCGCAGGATCGCGGAGATCACCGCGGCGTAGCTGTCGCCCTCGAAGGGGCGACGACCCGCCGCCATCTCGTAGAGGACGACGCCCAGCGAGAACACGTCGGAAGCCGGGCCGACGTCGCGGCCCTGGGCCTGCTCCGGCGACATGTAGCGCACGGTGCCCATGACGATGCCGGGCTCGGTCTGCAGCACGGCCTGGGTCGAAGCCTCCTCGCTCGCGCCGGGCGCCGGCGTGGCGGTCGGCTTGGCCAGGCCGAAGTCGAGCACCTTGACCCGGCCGGTCGCGTCCACCATCACGTTGTGCGGCTTCAGGTCGCGGTGAGTGATGCCGGCGCGGTGGGCGGCCGCAACCGCCTCGACCAGCTGGCCCGCGATCGCGAGCAACTGCGCGAGCGGCAGGCCGCCGCTCGCGATCCGCTCGGCGAGCGTGGTCCCGGAGACGAGCTCCATGGTCAGGAACACGTGCCCGTCGGCGTCCTCGACCGAGTGGATCGTGACGATCCCGGGGTGACTGAGCGCCGCCACCGCCCGCGCTTCGGCCTCGAAACGCAGGCGCGCGCTGGCGTCGTGCGCGAGGTGGGCGGGCAGCACCTTGAGCGCGACGCGGCGGTCGAGCCGCCGGTCGTGGGCGACGAACACATCCCCCATCCCGCCTGCGCCCAGGCGGGACTCGACCCGGTAGTGACCCAGCGTCGTGCCGACGAGTTGCGCCGCGGGCTCCCTCTGCGCCAAGGTCGGCAGGATACTTCCGCAAGCCGCCGGCGGGCGATCCAGACCCTGGATCCGGCTGCCCTCCGGGCCTGCCGTCCCCGAGAGTTCCGCCTGAGCGCGCTCGCTCCCCCGAACCGTCTTCGTGCAGAGATTCGGTCAGGCCGCACCTCCGGGTCGGCGCGATGGCTTGCCGGGGTTGGGCAGCCGTGACCATTCCTCGAGGACCGGCCGGATCGCCTTCAGCGCCTCGAAGAGGTCGGCCAGCTTCTCGGCCCCGACCCGGTCGGCGAGGGCCCTCTCCAACTGCCTGAGAGCCGAGAGGGCGCTGACGAACGTCTCGCCGCCTTTCTGGGTGAGGCGGACCCTCCGGGCTCGCCCGTCGCGGGGGTCGTCGACGTACTCGACCAGGCCCTGCTCGACGAGCGGCGCAAGGGTCTGGCTCACGGCCTGCTTCGAAACGTCCGTGAGGCGGGCCAGGTCGCTCGGCCGGATGCCGTCGAAGGTCAGGTGGGGCACCAGGCGGACGAGACCGGGAGGCGCCACGACCTTTCCGGCCTGGCGATTGAGCAGGCCGTGAGCCAGGGCATCGAAGAGCCGGGCGCAGGTGAGGAGGGTGTAGCCGAAGTTCTCGGCTTGCCGGCGGTGGAGCTGGGCCGTGTTCATCAGGGGTGCATGATCCTCTCGCCCGGGAAGTTGGTCAAGGCCACTTGACCGACTGTAGTCAAGCGTGATTGACTACAGTGATGATCAAGACCTCGCCCCGCCCGCTCGCGCCAACGGTCACCGCCCGACACGTGACGCTGACTTTCTGCATCCTGCTCGTCACCTTCGGGGTGACCCATCTCCTCAGCTTCCCGGGTTCGCTCGCGCACTTCAGGGAGGCCACGCAGGGCCAGAAGATCCTCGACATGCGCGCCTCCTCGTCGGCGGACGAGACCTACGACAGGCTGACCGCGATGGGTCCAAAGGGGCGGGCCCTGTACCTGCGGCTCATCTTCACCATCGACGTCGTGTTCCCGCTCGCCATGCTCGCCTTTCTGCTGACCTTCGCGCGGTTCGCCGCGCAACAGGCGGGCCTTCCCGCGTGGGCCTCCCGGCTGGTCGCGCTCCCGCCACCTCTCTACTTCGGCCTGGACCTGCTGGAGAACGTTTCGGTGCTGGCGATGCTGCTCCAGTACCCCGATCGGCTCGATGGCCTCGCCTCCGTCATCGGCTCCCTGACGCGAGGGAAGCGGGTCTCGATGATGGCCGCCCTCCTGATACCGAGCGTCGCGATCGTGTGGTCGCGGGTGAAGGCGCGTGGTCGACTGTCGCGCAGGGGCCAGAACCCGGCTGCTTGGTCTGGTGCGGATCGAGGTGTTGCGGACGAAGGCGACGAACCTCATCGGCACCGAGCAGACCGGTCCCGGAAGCACGAAGCGCCGGCGACCTCGCGAGTCGCCGGCGCTCTCCTTGCGGCTACCGCCCCGGCTCCTAGATCCGGCTGCCTTCCAGGAAGGCCTTCAGCTTGCGGCTGCGGCTCGGGTGGCGCAGCTTGCGCAGCGCCTTGGCCTCGATCTGGCGGATCCGCTCGCGGGTGACCGCGAAGTTCTGGCCGACCTCCTCGAGCGTGTGCTCGGAGCCGTC
>JAMPXO010000146.1 GCA_023701125.1 Vicinamibacteria bacterium
ATGGCCGAGACCCTGCTCGCCGCTCCCGCCGTCGCCACGGGCCTGCCCGTCCACCACTCGCTCGTCTCCGGGCGCGACGTGGAAGGCCACGGCGGGTTGCGCGAGGCGATCAACCCCGCGACCGGCGTACCGTTCGCGGCCGCCAGCTTGCTCGACGCAGCCCAGCTCGAGGCGGCGGTGGCCTCCTCCCAGCGGGCGGCCAAGACGTGGGCCGGCAGCTCCTTCGCCGAGCGCGCAAAGCTGCTGATGGCGGTCCACCGCCGGGCGCTGGCGGAGGCCGACCTGCTGGCGAAGCTGGTCGCGCGCGAGCAGGGCAAGCCGGTGTCGGAGGCCCACGCGGCCGAGATCTTCCCCTCGCTGGAGCACCTGCGGCACCTGGCGGACCACGCCGAGGAGGTGCTGCGCGAGGAGTGGATCGAGAGCGACGTGCTGCTGTTCGCCCACAAGGAGCAGGCGCTGCGCCACGAGCCGGTCGGCGTGGTGCTGGCGATCACGCCCTGGAACTACCCGTTCGCGATCCCGCTGACGACGGTCGGCGCGGCCGTGGCCGCGGGCAACGCGGTGCTGCTCAAGCCGGCGCCGGCGACGACCCTGGTCGGGCTCGAGATCGGCCGCCTGTTCCGCGAGGCGGGCGCGCCGGAGGGCCTCGTCAACGTCGTGGCGATCGACGATGCACTGGCGCCGTCGCTGGTCGAGGACCGCCGCGTCGGCAAGATCGTCTTCACGGGCTCGATGGCGACCGGCCGGCGGGTGATGGCGGGGGCCGCGAAGAACCTGACCCCCGTCGTGCTGGAGCTGGGCGGCAAGGACCCGGCGATCGTCTGCCGCGACGCCGACCTCGACCACGCCGCGGCCGGCGTGGTGTGGGGCGCCTTCATGAACGCGGGCCAGACCTGTGCCTCGATCGAGCGCGTGTACGTCGAGCAGCCGGTCGCCGACGCGTTCGTGGCGAAGGTCGTCGAGCGGGCCGCGAAGCTGAAGCAGGGCGACCCGCTGGTCACCGGCACCGACGTCGGACCGCTGACCCTCGATCGCCAACGCTCGCTCGTGCGCGGCCACGTCGACGCGGCGCTGGCCGCAGGTGCGCGAGCCCTGGTCGGTGGCGTCCAGCCGGAGGGTCCGGGCTACTTCTACCCGCCGACCGTGCTGGTGGACGTGCACGGCGGCATGAAGGTGATGCACGAGGAGACCTTCGGGCCGGTGCTGCCGATCGAGGTGGTCGCCTCGGTCGACGAGGCGATCGAGAAGGCCAACCGGAGCGACTACGGGCTGACCGCCTCGGGCTGGACCCGCGATCCGGAACTGGCTCGGCGCCTGCAGCGCGAGCTGTCGGCCGGCGCCGTCACCATCAACGACTGCATCTCGACCTACTCGGAGCCGGCGGCGCCGTGGGGCGGCCCGCGCGGCAGCGGCGTCGGTCGCACCCACGGCCTGCAGGGCCTGCGCGAGCTGACGCAGGCGAAGTTCGTGACCCGCGACAAGGGCCGCCGGCCGCTCGCCTGGTGGTACCCCTACGACGCCGAGCTGTCGGACATGATCCAGGTCACCGGCCGCGCGCTGCACGCTCCCGGGCTGCTCGACCGCGTGGCACACCAGCTCCGCCTGCTCTCGTTCGGCCGCTTCTGGCAGCGCGTGGACGTCGTCTCCACGCTCAGGCGGCTGGACCGCCTGTTCTAGAGGGCGCCGTGACGGACCCCAGCCAGCTGATCTCCTCCGGCCAGCGCCGCAAGTGGATCCACGTCGTCACCGGCGTGACGCTGATCGTGCTCTCGGTCGCGCTGACCGTGGGCTGGCAGATCCTCGGCATCGAGGGCGCCGGCCAGGGCGCCGGCTGGCGCTGGGTCGTCTACTTCCTCGGCACCGTGCTGTTCCTGCTGCTGACGGCCGGGCTGGTGCTGATCGTGATCCTGCTGCTGCGCGAGGTGCGGCTCAACGAACGGCAGTCGAACTTCGTCAGCGCCGTCACCCACGAGCTGAAGACGCCGGTCGCCTCGCTCAAGCTCTACCTCGACACGCTGCAGATGCGCGAGCTGTCGCTCGACCAGCGCCGCGACTTCTATCGCACCATGGGCCGCGACATCGACCGCCTCAACACGACGATCAACAACGTGCTCAACGCGGCGATGTACACCGACCGGCCGGTGGTCGACCCGCGTCCGCTCGACTTCGCCAAGCTCGTGCAGCGCTCCGTCGAGCTGACCGAGAGCCGCAACCAGCTCGCGCCGGGCACCATCCGCTACACGGGGCCGCCCGGTCTGGTGCTGAAGGGCGACGCGCCCGCGCTGGAGACCGCGGTCCTCAACCTGCTCGACAACGCGGTCAAGTACTCGAAGGAGAAGATCGAGGTCGAAGTCGACCTGGCGCTGGAGCAAGGCCGTGCCCGGCTGCGGGTCAGCGACAGCGGGGTCGGCATGACGCGGCCGCACCTGAGCTTCGTGTTCAACCGCTTCTACCGCATCGGCTCGGAGGTCCGGCGCAAGAGCACCGGCACCGGCCTCGGCCTGTACATCGTCAAGTCCGTGGTCCGCGGCCACCGCGGCACGGTCAGCGCCGACAGTCCCGGCCTCGACCGCGGCACCACCTTCACGCTGACGCTGCCCGGCGTCGTCGAAGAACTGGCGGTGGCCCATGGCTGACGTGCGCTTGTTGGTCGTCGAGGACGAGGAGCACCTCGCCACCGGCATCCGCTTCAACCTCGAGCTCGAGGGGTACGCGGTCGAGGTGGTGGGCGACGGCAAGGCGGCCATGCGGCGGCTGGCCGAGCCGCCCGCCTTCGACCTGGTGATCCTCGACGTGATGCTGCCGGGGCTCGACGGCTTCGCCGTCTGCCGCAAGCTGCGGGCGGCCGGCAACTTCGTGCCGATCCTGATGCTGACCGCAAAGAGCCTGCCCGAGGACGTGGTCAGCGGGCTGGAGGCCGGTGCCGACGACTACCTCGCCAAGCCGTTCGAGCTGGAGGTGTTCCTGGCTCGGGTGCGGGGCCTGCTGCGGCGCCGCGACTGGGCCAGGAACGGCGGCGTGGCCCGCGAGGGTGTGCTGCAGATCGGGCCGGCGGAGATCGACTTCGAGGCCTTCGAGGTCCGCCGCGACGGCGCCGTGCACCGGCTGACGCTGCTGGAGGCCGCGCTGCTGCGGTTGCTGTGGCAGAACCCGGGCCGGGTCGTGACCAAGGGCGAGATCCTGGAGAAGGTCTGGAACCTGGCGCCCGACACCGAGACGCGCGCGGTGGACAACTTCATCGTGCGCCTGCGCCGCTATCTCGAGGACGATCCGAAGGAGCCGAAGCGGATCGTGACGGTGCGCGGAGCCGGCTGGAAGCTGGTCCCGGACTAGACTGTGAAGATGCAGGTTCGCGTCCGTTTCTTTGCGTCGCTGCGCGACGCCGCCGGTCGCGCCGAGCAGGTGCTCGAGTTGCCGGCCGGGGCCACCCCGCAGACCGCGTGGGAGGCGCTGTGCGCCGAGCGGCCGGAGCTCGGGCCGCGGCGCGCCAGCCTGGCCGCCGCGGTCAACCGCCGCTACGGCCGCTTCGACGCCCCGCTCGCGGACGGCGACGAGCTCGCCTTCCTGCCGCCGGTCAGCGGCGGCTAGCGCGTTGCCGCGCGACCGCTTCGGGCGCGAGATCGACTACCTCCGGATCTCGGTCATCGACCACTGCAACCTGCGCTGCGTGTACTGCATGCCGCTGCGCGGGCTGACCTTCGTGCCGAGCCCGGAGTTGCTGACCGCCGCCGAGATCGAGCAGGTGGCGCGGGCCGCCGTCGCGGTCGGCTTCCGCAAGTTCCGGCTCACCGGCGGCGAGCCGACGCTGCGCCCGGACCTGGTCGAGATCGTCGGCCGCATCGCGGCGATCGACGGCGTCGCGGGCGTGGCGCTGACCACCAACGCGATCCTGCTGCCGCGGCTGGCGCGGCCGCTGCGCGAGGCGGGGCTGACCCGCGTCAACATCCACGTCGACACCCTCGACCCGGAGCGGATCAAGCACCTGATGCGTTTCGCCAGCGCGCCCGAGATCGAGGCCGGCATTGCCGCCGCCGCCGAGGCGGGGCTGCTGCCGATCAAGATCAACTCGGTCGTCACCCGCGGCTACAACGACGAGGACGTGGTCGACCTCGCCCGTCGCGCCCGCGAGCACGGCTGGCACCTGCGTTTCATCGAGCTGATGCCGCTGGGTGGCGGCGAGACGGCCCACGTCGCGCTGTCGCAGTTCGTGCCGACCCGCGAGACGCGGGCGCGGATCGAGGCGGCGTTCGGGCCGCTCGTGCTGCTGCCGCGCGAGAACCCGTCGGACGAGTCGGTCAACCATCGCTTCGCCGACGGCGCCGCGGGCGTGATCGGCTTCATCAGCCCGGTCAGCGAGCCCTACTGCGGCGCCTGCAACCGGATGCGGCTGACGGCGGACGGAAAGTTCCACCTGTGCCTGCTCAACGACGACGAGCTGGACGTGAAGAAGGCGCTGCGCAGCGGCGCCCCGCTGTCCGAGGTGGAGGCGATCCTGCTGAAGGCGGTCGCCGCCAAGCCCACTGGCCACCGCCTCGAACAGGGCGTCTCCACCGAGGAGCGCCAGATGTTCCAGATCGGCGGCTGAGCCGCTCTCAGCTCCGGATCAGGCCTCGGACCGTGGCGAGCGAGGCGCGAACCGTCTCCGGGGCCGTGCCGCCTTCGGCGGCCTTGGCGCGCACCGCTTCGTCGGGGTCGAAGATCGTGTCGATCCGCGCCGCCACGCCGGAGTGCTCCGCCTGCAGCCGCTCGCGGGCGACCTCGCGCAGCGGCCGGCCAGAGGCCTGGGCCTCCGCCACCAGTGCACCGACCACGTGGTGGGCCCTGCGGAAGGCGAGGCCGTCGCGGGCCAGAGTGACCGCCAGCGTGGCGGCGAACAACTCCTCGCGCGAAGCCGCGCGCCGCATCGCGTCACGGTCGAGGGCGAGGCCGGCGATCACGCCCGTGGCCACCGGCAGCGAGCCGAGCACGGTGTCGGCGGCATCGAACACCGCCTCCTTGTCCTCCTGCAGGTCCTTCTGGTAGCCCGCCGGCAGCCCCTTCTGCATCACCAGCAGCCGCTGCACCGCGGCCTGCACGCGCGCGGCCTTGCCGCGCAGCAGCTCCAGCGCGTCGGGGTTCTTCTTCTGCGGCATCAGGCTCGAGCCCGTGGTGTAGGCGTCGGGCAGCCGGTAGAAGCCGAACTCGGGGCCGGAGTGCCAGATCAGCTCCTCGCTGAGACGCGAGAGCCGGGTCTGGGTCTGGGCGCAGGCGAACGCGAACTCGGCGGCGAAGTCGCGGTCGGAGACCGCGTCGAGCGCGTTGGGCGACGGCGCATCGAAGCCCAGCTCGCGGGCCAGCGCCATGCGGTCGAGCGCCAGCGGCGTACCGGCCAGCGCGCCGGAGCCGAGCGGCAGCCGGTTGGCGCGGCGCCGCGCGTCCTGGAAGCGCTCGCGGTCGCGGGCGAAGCCCCACGCGTACGCGCCGGCCCAGAAGCCGAACGTGATCGGC
Source organism: Vicinamibacteria bacterium (assembly GCA_023701125.1). GTDB lineage: Bacteria > Acidobacteriota > Vicinamibacteria > Fen-336 > Fen-336 > WYBL01. The sequence goes on from JAMPXO010000146.1 coordinate 5,488, forward strand.
TCCGCCGCCCGCACGTGGGTGAAGCCGGGCATCACGGCCTCGGCGCCCTCGGTGCCCTTGTCGCACAGCGCCTCGACCAGCGCGCCCAGCGCGGCCGCGGAGCGGTCGCACGCCCCGCGCACGTACATCCGCAGCGCGGTGACGGTCTGCTCGTTGCGGCTGCGGGCCAGGTGGCCCTGGCCGGCCAGCTCGCCGACGATCTCGCCGAGCCGGGTCTCGACGAAGCTGTGCACGTCCTCGACGTCGAGGTCGAGATAGCCGGGCACGGCGCGCGCGTTCTCGAGCACCTGGGCCAGTCCCGCGTCGAGCGTGCGCGCATCCTCGCGCGGGATCGCCCCGCATTCGCCGAGCGCGCGAGCGTAGGCGCGCGAGGCCGCGATCTCCTCGGCCAGCAGCCGCCGGTCGAACCCGAACGAGGCGCCGAACTCCCAGAATGCGCGGTCCGGGTCGCCTTGGTAATTCCCGCCCCAGAGCATCGGCTTCACGAGCGGTAGTGGGCGTTGACGTCGACGTAGCCCCTCGAGAAGTCGCAGGTCCACATCCAGCCGGTCGCCGGCCCGGAGCCGAGCCGCACCGTCAGCCGCACCGGGTCCTCCAGCATCGCCTGGTGGGCGACGTCCTCGTCGTAGTCGGCAGCGGCGCCGCCCGCGCACACCCAGACGTCGCCGATCAGCACGTCGACGCGGGTGATGTCGACGTCCACGCCCGAGCGGCCGACCGCGGCCAGGACGCGGCCCCAGTTCGGGTCGCCGCCGTGCAGCGCCGTCTTGACGAGAGGCGACTCGGCCACGGTGCGGGCGATGCGGTCCGCCTCGGCCGCGTTGCGCGCGCCTTCGATCCGCACCTCGGCCACCCGGGTGGCGCCTTCGCCGTCGCCCACGATCATCCGCGCCAGCGCGCGCGAGGCTTCCGTCAAGGCGTCGCGGAAGGCGTCGAACGCGGGGCCCGGCCCGTCCACCCGGAAGCCCGAGGCGCCGCTGGCGAGGACGACGGCCATGTCGTTGGTCGAGGTATCGCCGTCGACGGTGATGCGGTTCAGGCTGTCACCGACCGCGTGGACCAGTGCCTCGCGCAGCAGCGCGGCCGGCACCTCCGCGTCGGTCGTGAAGAACGCCAGCATCGTCGCCATGTTGGGCGCGATCATGCCGGCGCCCTTGGCCATCGCGCCGACCTTCGCGCCGCCGCCGCCCGCGATCAGGGCCACGATCTCCTTGGGATGGGTGTCGGTCGTCAGGATCGCGCGCGCCGCCACCGGCCCGCCGTCGGCGGAGAGCTCTCGCACGGCGTGGGCGATGCCCGTGCGCACCTTGTCCATCGGCAGCCGCACACCGATCACGCCCGTCGAGGCGACGACGACCTCGCCGACCGCGCAGCCGAGCCCCTCGGCCGTGGCGCGACCCATGGCTCGCGCATCGGCGAGGCCGAGCGCGCCGGTGCCGGCATTGGCGCAGCCGGCGTTGACGACGACCGCACGCGCGCGGCCGCCGGCCACGTGCTCCTTCGAGACCAGGATCGGCGCCGCCTGCGCGCGGTTGGTGGTGAACACCGCGGCCGCGGCGCACGGCGCGTCGGCGACGATCAGCGCGAGGTCGGGGCGGCCGGGCTTGATCCCGGCCGCCACCCCCGCGGCGCGGAACCCGCGCGGGGCGGTCACGCTCATCGCTGGCTGACCTCGGGTTCCGACACGCCCTCCGGCAGCTCCACGCCGTGGGTCAGGGCACGCACGCGCTCGGGCAGGCTGAACAGGCGGATGAAGCCCTCGGCGTCCTTGTGGTCGTAGCTCATGCCCTCGCCGAACGTCGCCAGGTCCTGGCGGTACAGGCTGCGCGGCGAGCGGCGGCCGACCGGCGTCGCCTGGCCCTTGAACAGCCGCACCCGCACGTCGCCCGTGACGTTGCGCTGGGTGGAGTCGACGAAGCGGGCGAGCGCCTCGCGCAGTGGCGAGAACCACAGCCCGTCGTAGACGAGCTCCGCGTAGCGCAGCGCCACCTGCTGCTTGAAGTGCATCGTCGCGCGGTCGAGCACCAGCCGCTCCAGCTCGCGGTGGGCCGCGTACAGGATGGTGCCGCCCGGCGTCTCGTACACGCCGCGCGACTTGATGCCGACCAGGCGGTTCTCGACCAGGTCGACGCGGCCGACACCGTGGCGAGCGCCGGCGGCGTTGAGCGTCTCCAGCAGCGCGACGGGCCCGAGCTTCTGGCCCTCGATCGCGACCGGCACGCCGTGCTCGAAGGAGATCTCGAGCTCCTCCGCGGCGTCGGGGCCGTCCTGGGGCTGGATCGTCATCTTGAACATCTCGGCGCGCGGCGCGTCCCACACGTCCTCGAGGTTGCCGCCCTCGTGCGAGAGGTGCCACAGGTTGCCGTCACGGCTGAAGATGTCCTTCGGCGTCTGGTCGACCGGGACGTGGTGGGCCGCCGCGTAGGCGAGCGCGTCCTCGCGCGAGCGGATGTTCCACTCCCGCCACGGCGCGATCACCCGCAGGTTGGGGGCGAAGGTCGCGTAGGTGCACTCGAAACGGACCTGGTCGTTGCCCTTGCCGGTGGCGCCGTGAGCCAGCGCATCGGCCCCGCAGGCGAGCGCCGCCCGCACCTGGCCCAGCGCCAGCAGCGGGCGCGCCAGCGAGGTGCCGAGCAGGTACGAGTCCTCGTACACGGCGCCGGCCTTCAGCGCCTCGAAGCAGTAGTCGCGCACGAACGTCTCGCGCAGGTCCTCGACCACGCAGTCGGAGGCGCCCGTGGCCAGCGCCTTGCGGCGCACGGCCTCGAGGTCTTCGCCCTGGCCGACGTCGCCGCAGTAGCCGATGATCTCCGCCCAGCCGTAGTTCTGCTTGATCCACGGGATGATGATCGAGGTGTCGAGACCGCCGGAATAGGCGAGGACGACCTTCTTGACGCTCACGTTCGTGTTCACTCCTTCGCTGCTTTCGATCTTCACACAAACTCCCGGGACGCAGCCGGCGGCCGCACCATCGCCGTTTCGTCGCAGCACAGGTTCTTGGGGCAGGCCGCGCAGTCGACCATCAGCTTGTCGAGGTAGTTCTCGCGGCGGGTTGCGCGGAAGCCGAGCGCATCGAAGAACGAGACGCGACGGGTCAGCGCCAGCACCTCGCCGAAGCCGCGTGCCTCGGCCTCCTGCAGCAGCGCGATCACCAGCGAGCGTCCGAGCCCGCGGCCGGCCTGCTCGGGGGCGACCGCCAGCGAGCGCACCTCGCCGACGCCCGGTCCCAGCAGCGTGAGCGCGGCACAACCGACGAGGGCGCCATCGGAAACCGCGACGGTGAAGTCGTCGAGGCGGGCCTCGAGCGACTCCGCCGTGCGCGGCAGCAGTTGCCCGCGCATCGCGTAGCCGTTGATCAGCGCCAGCAGCCCCGGCACGTCCGCCACCGTCGCCTTGCGCAGCACCACCGCGGCATCTTCGACGGCCGCGACCTCACGCACCTGCAACACCCGCGCCTCCTTCCAGCACCGCGCCCAATGCCTCCAGCGCGGTCTTGATCTCCCCCGGCTTGACCACCAGCGGCGGCAGCAGCCGCAGCACGTCGTCGCCCGCCTTGGTCGCCAGCACGTCGCGCTGGCGCAGGCCCTTCACCACGTCGCCCGAGCCGCCGGCAAACTGGACCCCGGCCATCAGGCCGAGCCCGCGGACGTCGACGATCTGTGGATGCTTCTTCTTCAGCGCGCGCAGGCCGCGGAAGAGCTGCTCGCCACGGCGCGTCACGTTGTCGAGGAAGCCGGGCGCGGTCAGCCTGGCGAGAACCGCCAGAGAGGCCGCAGCCGCCACCGGGTTGCCGCCGAACGTGGAGCCGTGATCGCCCGGGTGCAGGGCGGCGGCGAGTTCTTCGCGGATCAGCACCGCGCCCAGCGGCAGGCCGCCGCCCAGCGGCTTGGCCAGCGTCAGCAGGTCGGGCGCGAGGCCCGCGTGCTCGTACGCGAACAGCTTGCCCGTGCGGCCGAGGCCGCACTGCACCTCCTCGGCGACGAACAGCGCACCACGCTCCTCGCACAGCTTCTTCAGCCCTTGCAGGAAGGCGACCGGCGCGGGCCGCACGCCGCCTTCGCCCTGGACCGTCTCGATCACCACCGCCGCGGTGCGTTCCGTGATCGCCTCGGCGGCCGCCGCCAGGTCGTTCCACGGGCAGAAGCGCACGCCCGGGATCAGCGGCCCGAACGGCTCGCGGTACTTGGCGTTCCAGGTGATCGAGAGCGCGCCCATCGTGCGGCCGTGGAAGCCGCGCTCGAAGGCGACGAACTCCGTGCGGCCGGGACCGCCGACGCGGCGCGCGAACTTCAGCGCCGCCTCCACCGCCTCGGTGCCGGAGTTGCACAGGAAGACCTTCGACGGGAAGGCGAGCGAGGCCAGCTTGTCGGCCAGCTCCGCACCAGGCAGCGAGTGGTACAGGTTGCTGACGTGGACGATCTTGCCCGCCTGCTCGCGAATCGCCTTGATCACCGCCTTGTCGCCGTAGCCGAGGCCATTGACGCCGACGCCGCAGGCGAAGTCGAGGTAACAGCGGCCGTCGGCGGCGAACAGCTTCGCGCCCTTGCCCGAGACGACGGTGAGATCGCGCTCGTAGACGCCGAGCAGTGCGTCGCCGCTCACGCCCGCACCTCCGCGGTCGCAGCGGCCACGATCCGGGTCCCGGCGAACGTACCCAGCAACCGCGCCTTGCCCGCGATCACGACCTCGGCGATGCCGGCCCGCGACGCGGCCAGCGCGGTGGCGACCTTCATCGCCATGCCGCCGGCGATCGTGCCGTCGGCCGTGCGGGCCGCGATCTCGCCCTCGGAGAGCGTCGACACGGTCAGGCCGTCGACGCGGACGCCGTCGACGTCGGAGAGGTAGACGAGGCTCTGCGCGAACAGCGCCTGGGCCACCGCCAGCGCGGCCTCGTCGGCATTGACGTTGACGGCCGCGCCGTCGGGCCCCTGCGAGACGGGCGCCACCACCGGCACCAGGCCCGCGCTCCACAGCGCGAGGATCGGGTCGGGGTGGACCGAGGCCGGCACGCCGACCCGGCCCAGGCCGGGCACCAGAGCGGCGCGGATCAGGCCCGCGTCGCGGCCGGAGAGGCCGACCGCCGGGGTGCCGTGGGCGGACAACCCGCCGGCGAGCTGCTTGTTGGTGCCGCCGGCGAGCACCATCTCGACCACCGCCATCGCCTCGGGCGAGGTCACCCGGCGGCCGCCGACGAAGCTCGACTCGAGGCCCAGCGCGGCCAGCATGCGCTCGATCTGGCGGCCGCCGCCGTGGACCAGAACCACGTGCGCCTGCTCGCGTCGCAGCTCCGCCGCCAGCGGGGCGAGCAGCGCGGGATCCTCGAGCGCGGGCCCGCCGATCTTGTAGACCCGCACGGGCAGCGGCCCGCCGAAGCGCGGGATTTCCACGGCCTTGTTCTTGCGGCTCACTTCACGCCTCCTGGGGGCTTGGGGGCGGAGGAGCCGTCGCGACGGAGCCCCCATGGGACCGTCGACGACTTCACGTCGGCGACGGAACCCGATGACACCAGGCCCTGGGCCTCGGGCAGGCCCAGTTGCAGGTTGAGGTTCTGGATTGCCTGGCCCGCGGCGCCCTTGCCGAGGTTGTCGATCGCGGAGAAGACGACGACGCGGCCGGGGCCGCCGTCGTGGACGGAGATCAGGCAGTCGTTGGTGAAGGCGACGTCGGACAGCCGCGGCGGCGCGTCGACGACGCGCACGAAACGCTCGCCGGCATAACGCGCCGCGATCGCCTCGCGGATCGCCGCGGCCGGGTGCTCGCTGCGCACGTAGAGGCTGGCCAGGATGCCGCGCTTGACCGGCAGCAGGTGCGGGCAGAACGTCAGCGACGGGCGCCGGCCCGTGGCGGCGAACAGTGCCGCCTCGACCTCGCCGATGTGGCGATGGCTGCGCCCGGGCGCGTAGGCGGAGAAGTCGTCGGCCAGCTCGCAGAACAGCAGCTCCTCGCGCGGACCCTTGCCGGCGCCGGTGGCGCCGCTCTTGGCGTCGACGATCACGTCGTCCGCGATCAGCGAGGCGGCGAACAGCGGCAGCAGCGGCAGCGCCATCGCGGTCGCGTAGCAGCCGGGGTTGGCGACCAGCCGCGCGCCGCGCACCGCCTCGCGGTTCAGTTCCGTCAGGCCGTAGGGCGCCTGGCCCAGCAGCGCGGGAGCCGGCGGCTGGTGCTCGTACCAGGTCGCGTACTCCGCGGCCGTCGGCAGCCGCAGGTCGGCCGACAGGTCGACGACGGCCGCCGCTGGGAAGCTCGCGCGCAGCGTCTCGGCGTAGCTGCCGGAGACGCCGTGCGGCAGCGCCAGCAGGTAGGCGTCGGCGGGGCGCGCCAGCCCCTCCTCGTGCGACAGGTGACCGGTCGCGCGGCCGGTCGTGAACGCCACCCGCGCCGCGGGGTGGGCGGACAGCAGGCGCACGGCCTCGCGGCCCGCGTAGCCCGTCGCCCCGAAAACCCCCACGTCGAACTGCATTCCCGCTCCTCCTCGAAGTGATGCCGAAAAAACAAAAGGCCCGCTGGATCGCTCCAGCGGGCCGCCTGCGCCAGCCTCGGGTGTCGGACTCGCTTACGCGATCGCCACACCCCCGAGAGCCGGGGCCGCCCGCCGGGCGCACGGGTACCTCCTGGTGGAGAGGCGCATGCGCGGCGTCGGAGCGGGCATCAGCTTCATGGTGTCGAAATCTCAAGATACGCGAAAGCGCGGCGCTGTCAAGGAGAAAGCGGGCCGGGGAGTAAGATGGCGGGTCATCATTCGAGGAGCTTCTCTGCCATGACCGACCACCGCAGCTTGCCACTGACCGACCTGTCCGAAGACGAAGTGATGTTCCGCGACCAGGTGAAGGCCTTCGCCCAGGAGCGCGTCAAGCCGCTCGTCCAGAAGATGGACGAGGAGGCGAAGATGCCGCGCGAGCTGGTCAAGGAGTGCTTCGACCTCGGCATCATGGGAATCGAGGTCCCCGACGAACACGGCGGCGCCGGCGCGACCTTCTTCATGTCGATCCTGGCGATCGAGGAACTGGCCAAGGTCGACGCCTCGGTCGCGGTGCTGGTCGACGTCCAGAACACGCTGTGCAACAACGCGATCCTGCGCTGGGGCACGCCCGCGCAGCAGAAGAAGTACTTCCCGAAGCTGGCCGCCGAGTGGGTCGGCGCCTACGCGCTGTCCGAGGCCGGCTCCGGTTCCGACGCCTTCGCGCTGAGCTGCCGCGCCGACGACAAGGGCGACCACTACGAGCTGACCGGCCGCAAGCTGTGGATCACCAACGCCAACGAGGCGGATCTGTTCATCGTGATCGCCACCGTCGACCCGTCCAAGGGCTACAAGGGCATCACGGCGTTCCTGGTCGAGCGCTCGACCCCGGGCTTCTCGGTCGGCAAGAAGGAGAACAAGCTCGGCATCCGCGCCTCCTCCACCTGCGAGCTGATCCTCGAGGGCTGCAAGGTGCCGAAGGAGAACGTGCTCGGCGAAGTCGGCAAGGGCTACAAGATCGCGATCGAGACCCTGAACGAAGGCCGGATCGGAATCGGGGCGCAGATGGTCGGCGTCGCCCAGGGCGCGCTCGACCACGCGGTCAAGTACTC
>JAMPXO010000017.1 GCA_023701125.1 Vicinamibacteria bacterium
GCGGTCGCGCTCGATCCGCGCGACCGCGCGCGGCGCCTCGGCCACGGCGTGCTCGCCCTCGCCGGCTGCCTGCTCGTGCAGACCCTCGCGCGCTGGGCCTACTACGGCGAGCTGCTGCCCAACACCTACGCGCTCAAGGTCGAGGGCGGGGCGCTCCTGCCCCGTGTCAGCCACGGCCTGGCCGTGGCCTGGACCTTCTTCGAGCGCATGGGGTTCGCCGCCCTGCTGCTGCCGTGGGTGGCCTGGCGCAGCGCCCGCGACCCGCGCCGGCGGTTGCCGGCGGCCGTGTTCCTGGCGCTGCTCGCCTACAGCGTGTGGGTCGGCGGCGACGCCTGGGACTGGTGGGGCGGGGCCAACCGGTTCCTCAGCCCGGCCATGCCCGCGTTCTTCGTCCTCGTGGCACTGGCCGCCGACGACCTGCGGCTGCTGGCGCCGCAGCACCTGCGCACCGCCGCAGCCGGCCTGGCCCTGCTGCTGCTGCCGTGCGCCCTGGTCGCGTTCAACGACATCAACGCCGTGGCCCGCGACGTGTGGCTGCTGCGGATGCCGCCGCTGCACGTGGTCGACCACGCCAAGATGGTGCGCCGCGCGCGCACGCTGCAGGCGATCGCCGGCCCGCGCGCCACCATCGCGGTCACCGCCGCGGGCACCACCCCGTACCACACGGACTTCACGTTCGTCGACCTGCTGGGCAAGAGCGACCGCCACGTCGCCCGCCAGCCGATGCACGACGGGTTCCAACGCCGGGCGGAGCCCGGCGCCGGTCCCCTGGGGGCTCCGTCGCAAACGGAACTCCTCCGCCCCCAAACCCCCGGCGTGAAGTTCCACCCGGGCCACATGAAGTGGGACTACGCGCACTCGATCGGGGCGCTGCGCCCCGACGCGATCCTCGAGTCGTGGCCGGACCAGGCGGCGATGTGGCCGTTCGTGCGCCACGACTTCGTCCAGGTCCGCCTCGGCGAGTTCGTGTGGCTGCTGCGGATCGGCTCGCCCCACCTCGACTGGCGCAAGATCGCCCGCCTCAGCGGCCGCCCCGAGCTGGCCGCGCCCGCGACCGGTCCGGGCCCCGGCTAGAGGTCCGCGAAGTCGTCCGTCGCCTGCACGAGCGCGCTGCGGATGCCCGGCTCCTTCATGCTGTGGCCGGCGTCCGGGACCATCTCCAGCTTCGCCTTCGGCCAGCGCTTGTGCAGCTCCCAGGCCGAGGCCGCCGGGCACACCACGTCGTAGCGGCCCTGCACGATCACGCCCGGCAGGTGGGCGATCTTCGGCACGTCGTCGAGCAGCTGGGTGTCGGTGCGGAAGAACGCGCCGTTGACGAAGTAATGGCACTCGATCCGCGCGAACGCGTCGGCGAACGCGTCGCCGCCGTAGCGCGCGATCAGGTCGACATCCGGGATCAGCTTGCTGGTGGTGCCTTCCCAGATCGACCACGCCTTCGCGGCCGCCGCGCGCACCGCCGGCTCGGGTGAGGTCAGCCGCCGGTAGTAGGCGCTCATCAGGTCGCCGCGCTCGACCTCGGGGATCGGCTTCAGGTACTCGTCCCAGGCGTCGGGATACAGCCACGACGCGCCCTCCTGGTAGAACCAGAGCAGCTCCCTGCGGCGCAGCAGGAAGATGCCGCGCAGCACCAGCTCCGTGCAGCGCTCGGGATGGGCCTGGGCGTAGGCCAGCGCCAGCGTGCTGCCCCACGAGCCGCCGAACACCATCCACTTGTCGACGCCCAGGTGGTGACGCAGGCGCTCGATGTCGGCGACCAGGTCCCAGGTCGTGTTCTCGCTCAGCTCGGCGGCCGGCGTGCTCTTGCCGCTGCCACGCTGATCGAACAGCGCCACCCGATAGCGCTGCGGGTCGAAGTAGCGCCGGTAGTCGGGGTCGAGCCCGCCACCGGGGCCGCCGTGCAGGAACAGCGCGGGCTTGCCCTGCGGGTTACCGACCTGCTCGTAGTGGATCGTGTGCAGGTCCGACACCTTGAGGAAGCCGTCGTCGTAGGGCTCGATCGCGGGATACAGGTCGCGCACGGGGGTCTCCTTGCTCCTTGGTCGTTCCGACTCTACCTCCGAACTCGTTCTCCGGCTTGCAGTTCGGCAGCCCGGCCCGCTTTTGTGCGAAACATTGCGGACGCCGACACGTATCCTCCTCACGGAGGGTTCAATTTCATGAAGAGAGTTGTGTCTGCCCTCGTACTGGCGGCGGGGCTCGCGCTGCCCGTCGCCGCCGAGCTCCCGCCGCTGCTCGACCGCGAGCTGTTCTTCGGCAACCCCGAGATCGCCGGTGCCTCGATCTCGCCCGACGGCCGCTACATCGCCTTCCTCAAGCCGTGGAAGGAGACCCGCAACGTGTGGGTCAAGAAGGTCGGCGAGCCGTACGACAAGGCGCACCTGCTGACGGCCGATGCCAAGCGCCCGATCCCCGGCTTCTTCTGGAGCCGCGACAGCCGCTTCGTGCTGTTCGTGCAGGACCAGGCCGGCGACGAGAACTACAACGTCTTCGCGGTCGACCCGGCCGCGGCGGCGCCCGCGGGCAAGGACGCCCCGGAGGCCCGCAACCTGACGGCCGCCAAGGGCGCCCGCGCGATGATCTACGCGGTCCCGAAGAACGACCCCGACACGCTGTTCGTGGGCCTCAACGACCGCGACGCGGCATGGCACGACGTGTACCAGGTGAAGATCTCGACCGGCGAGCGCAAGCTGCTGCGCCAGAACACCGAGCGCATCTCCGGCTGGGTGTTCGACCTGCAGGGCCGGCTGCGGCTGGCGAGCCGGATCGCCGACAGCGGCGCCACCGAGGTGCTGCGCGTCGACGACAAGGGCTTCACCCCGATCTACACGTGCTCGGTGTTCGAGAGCTGCGGGCCGGTCCGCTTCCACAAGGACGGCCAGCGCGTCTACATGGAGACGAACAAGGGCGACGTCGACCTCGTCCGGCTGGTGCTGTTCGACCCCGCGACCAGCAAGGAAGAGCTGGTCGAGTCCGACCCGCTGGGCCGCGTCGACTTCGGCAGCGCGGTGTTCTCCGAGTTGACGGACGAGCTGGTTGCCACGTCGTACGTCGACGACCGCACCCGCGTCTACTTCCGCGACAAGGCCTTCGAGGCCGACTACCGCCAGCTCGAGAAGCTGCTCCCCAACCGCGAGATCTCGATCGGCTCGATGACCGCCGACGAGAACGTGCTGTTCGTCAGCGCCGCTTCCGACGTCGACCCCGGCTCGCGCTACCTGTTCGACCGCAAGACGAAGAAGCTGACGCCCGAGTACACGGTGCGCGAGCGGCTGCCGCGCGAGCACATGGCGGAGATGAAGGCGGTCCGCTACAAGTCGAGCGACGGCCTCGAGGTCCCGGCCTACCTGACGCTGCCGAAGGGCCTGGCCCCGAAGGCGCTGCCGCTGGTCGTCGTGCCGCACGGCGGGCCGTGGGCGCGCGACGACTGGGGATTCGACAACATCGCCCAGTTCCTCGCCAACCGCGGCTACGCGGTGCTGCAGCCCAACTTCCGCGGCTCCACCGGCTACGGCAAGAAGTTCCTCAACCTGGGCAACGGCAAGTGGGGCGAGACGATGCAGGACGACATCACCTGGGGCGTCAAGCACCTGGTGGCCGAAGGCATCGCCGACCCGAAGAAGATCGCGATCATGGGCGGCTCGTACGGCGGCTACGCGACGCTCGCCGGCGTGGCCTTCACCCCTGACCTGTACGCCGCGGCCGTGTCGATCGTCGGCCCGTCCAACCTGATCACCCTGCTCGAGTCGATCCCGCCCTACTGGGAGGCGGTCCGCATCATCTTCCACGAGCGGATGGGCAACCCCAACACGCCGGCGGGCAAGGAGCGACTGCTGCGCCAGTCGCCGCTCAACTCGGCGAACAAGATCAAGACCCCGCTGCTGGTCGTCCAGGGCGCCAACGACCCGCGCGTGAAGAAGGCGGAGTCGGACCAGATCGTGATCGCGCTGCGCGACCGCGGCTTCCCGGTCGAGTACATCGTGGCGCCCGACGAGGGCCACGGCTTCGCCCGCCCGGTCAACAACATGGGCCTGTTCGCCACGGCCGAGGCGTTCTTCGCCAAGTACCTCGGCGGCCGCGCCCAGACCACGATGCCGGCGGACGTCGCCGCCCGACTGAAGGAGATCACGGTCGACCCGAAGACGGTGACGCTGACGAAGGCCGTCGACACGGCCGCGGTCGGCACGCCGAAGCCGGCGCTCGACCTGGCCGCGAGCACGGCCTCGTACGCGGGCACGCTCAGTGCGGGCGCGCAGTCGATGGCGATGTCGGTCTCGCGCACGATCGTCGAGGACGGCGCGACCTGGGTCGTCACCGACACGGCGAAGATGCCGATGGGTGAGGCGGTCGACAAGACGGTGCTGGCCAAGGGCTCGCTGCTCGTGAAGTCGCGGACGATCAAGCAGGGCCCGGTCGAGATCTCGCTCACGTTCGAGGGCGGCAAGGCCACCGGCACGATGACGATGGCCGGCGCCCCGCCGAAGCCGATCGCCGTCGACCTCGGCGGCGAGCTGTTCGCCGACGGCGCCGGCGCCCACGACGTGCTGGCCCGGCTGCCGCTGGCGGACGGCTACACGACGACCTGGCGCAACTTCGACGTCCAGAAGCAGAAGGTGGCGCTGAAGCAGTTGAAGGTCGCGGGCAGCGAGGAGGTCACGGTCGCGGCCGGCACCTTCAAGGCGTGGAAGGTGGAGATCAGCTCGGCAGACGGCGAACCCGGCACCAGCACGCTGTGGGTCGCGACCGACTCGCGCAAGGTGGTCAAGACCACGGCGACGTTGCCCCAGATGGGCGGTGCAACGATCGTGTCGGAGCTGCAGAAGTAGGAACCGAACGACGGCTCCCCCCGGGGCCAGGCCCCGGGGGGAGCGGACGGGTCGTTACCAGCCGAACCGGATGCCCACGCTCACGCGCGGACGCGGGGCCGGGTAATACGGGACGCCGGGGCGGTAGCCGTAGGCATACGCGCCGTAGGCGTACGGGTCGTCGTAGTACGCGTCGTAGTACGGGTCGTAGTTGTAGTAGACGCCGACGACGGGGGCGCCGTAGTAGCGGCCGCCGCGGTAGTAGCGAGCGCCGTGGTTGTAGGCGCCACCCCGGTAGTACGAGCCACCCCGGTAGTAGGAGCCTCCGCGAGAGTAGTAGGAGCCGCCACCGCGGTAGTAGGAGCCGCCGCGGTTGTACGAGCTGCCGCCGCGGTTGTAGGAGCCGCCGGAGCGCCCGTACGAACGCCCGCGGTCGTACGAACTCCCGCGGTTGTTGTACGAGCGATCCTGGCCGCGCGATCCGCCGCGGTTGTAGGAGTCGCCACGGTGGCCACCCGAGCCCCGGGACTGGCTGTAGCTGGAGCCGCCGCCACGCCCCCCGTCGTTACGGTCGCCACCGCCGCCGCGCTGGGCGACAGCGGGCAGCGCCAGCGCGCCGAGCGCGAGCGTCAGTGCTGCGGTACGCAAGCCGATCAACATGGGGACACCTCTACCCGAAACCTGCGAGAGGGTAGAGCAGGCTCCGTGCCACCAGGCCGCCCACGTGCAATCAACGAGTTGCAGGCGTCACTGCGACCGTCTGTCGCCTGTGGGAGACGCCCCGCTGTCCTCGGGTCGAGCCTGGCCGGCGCGCACGGGCCCGGCCTCGGCGGGCGCGGGAGGCCTCCGGGAGCCGTAGTGGTGAGCGTAGCTCCACGTCAGCTCGGCGCCGAAGAAGAAGATCAGCGACGAGTAGTAGACCCAGAGCAGGAGCAGGACGACGGACCCGGCCGCGCCATAGGCGGAGGCCACGCCGGTCGTGCCGAGATAGGCGCCGATCCCGAACTTGCCGGCCGTGAACAGGACTGAGGTCACCACGGCGCCGAGCCAGACGTCGCTCCACGACAGGCGGATGTCGGGCAGCACCTTGAAGATCAGCGCGAACAGCGTGGCCAGCACCGCGAAGGACAGGACCAGGTCGAGCCGGCGCAACACGGCGTCGAGGCCGGAGACGCGAGGGCCCAGGGAGGCGGCCAGCACGGTGGTCAGGGTGCTGACGAACAGCGAGACGATCAGCAGCAGGCCCGTGGCCATGACGATGTTGAAGGCCAGCAGGCGTCCCTTCAGGAGCCCGCGCAACAGCCCGCCGGCCGCCGGCACCCTCCAGATCAGGTTGAGCGCGTCGCGGAGCTCCACGAACACGCCGGTGGCCCCGAACAGCAGCACGAGCAGGCCGAGGCCGGCCGCCAACAGGCCCTCGCTCGGCTTCGAGGCGGTCTGCAGCATCTCCGCGAAGACGCGGCTGCCGTCCGCGCCGAGCAGCTCCGCGAGCTGGCGCAGTACACCTTCTTCGGCGAGCGATCGGCCGAAGATGCGGCCGGCCAGCCAGAGCGCGATCACCAGGATCGGTGGCATGGCGAGCAGCGCGTAGAAGGACAGCGCCGCGCCGAGGCGCAGGGCATTGTCCTGGTCCCAGCCGCGGCCCGCGTCGCGCACCACGGTCCAGGCGCCGTGGAGGCCACGGCCGAGTCGCGGGCACCGGCTGGCGAGCCACTCCATTGGGACTCCGTCAGTCCGCGCCCGGCCCCTTCCCGGGAGTTTCCGGCGCGACCGTCGCGGCCGGGACCTCGGGCAGCTGGCTCTCTTCCTTGCGGCGGTCGTCCGACATCGCGACGGCGATCGCGGCCGCCTGCGCGACGGGCACGCCCTCGCTGCGGCGCTCGTACTCTTCTTCCGCGCGTTCGTCCCCGACCCGGGTCTCGACGTCGGCGACCAGCTCCTGCTCGCCCGGCAACTCCACCCGCAGCTCTTCCACCAGCATGCGCAGCGTCGCGGCGACCGGCAGCGCCAGTAGCGCGCCGGGGATGCCCATCAGCGTCGCACCCGCGAGCAGCGAGATCAGCACGACCGACGAAGGCAGGCGCAGCGCCTGGCCGTAGATGCGCGGCACCAGCACCCGGCTCTCGAACTGCTCGTAGAACAGCATCGTCACCAGCACGACGGCCACGACGACCGGTCCGCTGGGCAACGCCGCCAGCACCATCGGCCCGATCGAGAGCAGGGCGCCGATGTAGGGCAGGACGTCCGCCGCCGCCGCGAACAGCGCCAGGGGCATCGCGTTGGGCACCCCGCAGGCCACCAGCAGCACGAACGCGAAGGCCCCGATCAACAGGCAGGTGACGAGCTGGCCGCGGATGTAGGCGCCGACGATCGGCTCCAGGTTCATCATCACGCGGGCCAGGCGGATGTGGTGTGAACGAGGGACCGCGGAGAACAGCGCGGCGCGCAGCCGGTCGCGGTCGATCATCATGTAGATGGCCAGGAACAGGGCGCTGACACCGTACGCGGCCACCTCGAACAGCCGCACCGAGAAGGCCAGTGCGGAGTTGCGCAGGGCGTTGGTCGCGGCGTCGTACTCGAAGCCCCGCAGCCAGGCGGCGAGTGGCGCCGTCAGGTTCGAGCGAGCGAGTTGGTCGGCGACCCGGAAGCGGAAGATCGGCATCTGGTCGACCAGGGCCGAGGCCTGGGTCACCAGTGTCGGTACCGTCAGCACCAGGGCGAGCGCCACGCCGACGGCCAGGGTCGTGAACACGATCGCGATGCCCAGGCCCCGCTTCACACCGCGCTCCTCCAGCCAGGTCACGGACGGGCTGACGGTGCCGACGACGAGCAGCGCCACGACCAGCACCAGCAGCACCGGCCACAGCCGGATCAGCAGCCACAGTCCGGCGGCGAAGAGCACGGCCTGCAGCATCGTGACGAACGAGAACTCGAAGCGCACGACCCGCGGCTTCACGTCGGCGGCGACCGCCCCCCTTGGTTCCAAGCCGCTCTCTTTCTTCCGGCCGTCTGCGCCCGCCAGCGACCGCGGTTTGTAGAAACGAGAGCGCGATCGCGAACTGCGGGCACGGCAGTCGTGACCCAGTCACACCGTCACCCGCCTAGAGAGCAAGGCGCGGGCCACCGGCTCCCCCGCCAGGAAGGGGCGGTCGGCTTCGGCTAGACCTTGCGCACGGGCCCGCCATAGCGAGCGAGCCGCGCGTCGGCGGTGAGCAGGGTGATGCCCTCGCAGAGGGCCTGCGCCAGCAGGATGCGGTCGAAAGGGTCCTTGTGGAGGGCGGGCAGGGTGTCGATGTTCACGGCGTGCTCGCTCGTCACGGCCAACTCCGTGTAGCCGTTGTCGAGCAGGCCCCGGCGCAGCAGCCGCGGCTCGACGCGGAAATCGTCCCGCCCCAGGCCGCTCTTGATGGCGATCTCCCAGAGGCTCGCGGCGCTGAACAGGAGGTCGTGGCCCGGGTCGTTCAGCAGCTTGCGCGCGGAGGCGGGGAGACGGTCGGGCTGGCCCGCGGCCCACAGGAGGACCTGAGTGTCGAGCAGCAGCTTCACGCGCCGCCCCCGAACAGGGCCTCGATCTCCTCCTCGCCCATCCGGTCGAAATCCCGGGGCACCGAGATCTCTCCTTTCAGGAAGCCCAGGCGCTTCCGCGCTCGCGGGGCGTCGAGGGCCGCGACCTTCACCAGCGGCTTGCCCGCCCGCGCGATCACGACCGGCTCGCCTTTCGCGGCCCGGTCGACCAGCTTCGAGAACTGGGTCTTGGCTTCGTGGATGTTGACGGTGACCATGGCGCCTCCAGGAACTCGTCGCGATGGACTAGATCCAGTGGACTAAGTCTACAGCCATGGGGCGCCGCGCGCGCGGGGAGCCGTCAGCTCCAGAGGTCGCGGCGGGCCGCGCAGAACAGGGCGAGGGCCGCGACCAGACCCAGCAGGACGGGCTGGACGAAGACCGCGATCCACGAACCCACGATCGTGTCGGGGGCGTAGGGCCGGCCCGGCAGGTCAGGCAACACGATCAGCGGGAACGGGTCGCCGATCTGCAGCGACTCCTGGGGCCCGGTCAGGTGATGCGGCGCGTCGGGCAGGTAGTCCCGCCCGCCGAACGTGTACCTCACGCGGGCGAAGCGCCAGTACTCCCAGCGCGTGCGATCCTCGCCGCCGCTGGTCAGCGTCGGCCGCCGCTTCTCGATGTCGATGCGGACGATGGTGCCGACGACGCGCTGGCCGTCCTGCTCGAGCCGCGACAGCCGCCCCTGCTCGACGACGCTGTCCTTCGCCGACAGCCACGCGAGCCCGAGCAGCGCCGGCGCCAGCAGGCCGACGAAGACCCGCGCGACGAGGATCAACGCCGCCCGCAACCGCGCCTGGAACATGCGGGCGCAAGCCTACCGCGAAGGCGGCCGGTCTACTCCCACCGGAGCGCGCTGATCGGGTCGACGCCCAGGGCTCTGCGGGCCGGGATCCAGCAGGCGGCGAGGGCGACCAGGGTCAGGATCACGGGGACGGCCGCGAAGGTCGGCGGGTCCGTGGGGCTGACCCGGAACAGGATCTCGCCCAGCAGGCGGCCGAGGCCGAGCGCCAGGCCGAGGGCCAGGACCAGGCCGATGCCGACGCCGAGTGTCGCCAGCCGCATGCCCTGGCGCATCACCATCCTGAGGATGTCAGGGCGCTGGGCGCCGAGCGCCACGCGGATGCCGATCTCCAGCGTCTGCTGGGTGACCGCGTACGACATCACACCGTAGATGCCGATCGCGGAGAGCAGCAGCGCCAGCGCCGCGAAGGCGCCGAGCAGTTGCGCCGAGAGCCGCTTCTCGGCGAGGCCGTCGGAGACGATTTCTTCCAGTCCGCGCACCTGGAACAGCGGCACGTCGGGGTCGACGGCCTTGAGCGCCGCGCGCACGGCCCCGGACAGCGCCGCCGGGTCGCCGTTCTCGGCCTTCAGCAGGAAGCTCGCGAAGCCGATCGGCTCCTGCAGGTAGGGCACGTAGGTCTCGACCCGCGAGTCCTCGTCGACGCCGTAGTTCTTGACGTGGCGCACGACGCCGATCACGGTCCGCCACGGCTCGTCGGTGTCGTGGCCGGCGCCGAAGCGCAGCCGCTTGCCGATCGGGTCCTCGTTCGGCCACCAGGTCGACGCCATGGTCTCGTCGACGACGATCACCGGCGGCTGGTCGGCGCGGTCGTGCTCCGTGAAGTCGCGGCCCTTGAGCAGGGTCACGCCCATCGTCCGGAAGTAGCCCGGGCTGACCCGCGTGATGTCGGTCGACGGCGCCTGGCCCGGCAGCGCCTCGGGTCGGCCCTCGACCCCGAACGACGTCTGCCAGCCGCCGAGCAGCGGCGCGGTCGTCGCCAGCATCTGCACGCCGGGCGTGCCCTGCAGCCGGGCCAGCACCTGCTCGAAGAACGCCGCGCGCTGCGCCTCCTCGGGGTACTTGGCCTGGGGCAGGCCCACCGTCATCGTCAGCACGCCCTTCGGGTCGAAGCCCGGGTCGGCGTCGAGCAGTTGCAGGAAGCTCTTCGACATCAGCCCCGCGCCGACCAGCAGCACCAGCGACAGCGCGACTTCCGCCACCACCAGCGCGGCCCGCGCCCGCGAGCGCTCGGGGCCGCCGCTGCCGCCGCGACCGCCGTCCTTCAGGGTCTCGGCGTGGTCGTGGCGGGCGGTCTGCAGCGCCGGCAGCAAGCCGAACACGAGGCCGGTGACGAGCGACACGGCGAACGTGAAGGCGAGCACCGAGAGGTCGAGCGAGACCTCGTCGATGCGCGGCGTGTTCTCGGGGCTGATCGCGATCAGGCCGCGGATGCCGCCCCAGGCGACCAGCAGGCCGAGCAGGCCGCCGCCCGCCGCCAGCAGCAGGCTCTCGGTCAACAACTGGCGCACGATCCGCCAGCGGCCCGCGCCCAGCGCCTGGCGCACCGCGATCTCCTTCTGCCGCGCGGCGGCCCGCGACAGCAGCAGGTTGGCGACGTTGGCGCAGGCGATCAGCAACACGAAGCCGACCGCGCCGAGCAGGATCACGAGCGCGGCGCGCAGGTCGCCGACGACCGCCTCCAGCGCCGGCTCGACCGTCATGCTCTGGCGGGCGTTGCTCGGGTAGGTCTCGGCCAGCCGCTTCGCGATGCCGACCACGTCCGTGCGCGCCTGCTCCGGGCTGACGCCGGGCTTCATGCGGGCGAGCACGTAGATCCCGGGGTGGCTGCCGCGGCGCTGCGGACCGCCGATCTGGTCCTCGAGCCGCAGCAGCGACGTCCACACCTCGACGTTGCGGAACGTGCCGTGCATGGTGCCGGGCATCACGCCGATCACCGTGTAGGGCTCGTTGTTGAGGGTGAGCGTGCGGCCGACGACGTCGGGGTCGCGGCCGAAGCGGCGGGTCCAGAAGCCCTCGGACAGCAGCGCCACGCGCTCGGCGCCAGGCTTGTCCTCGGCCTCGCTGAACGGCCGGCCGAGCAGGGGCTGCAGCCCCAGGGTGCGGAACAGGCCCGAACTGGCCTGCCGGCCGCGCAACTGCTCGGCGTCGCCGTGGCCCGTGAGCACGTAGTTCTGGCCACGCGAAGCGACCACGCTCTCGAACACCTTGTTCTGGTCGCGCACGTCCTGGAAGTTGGCGACCGAGAAGCTCATGTTCGGGACCTGCTCCGACCACTCGGTCAGGAACACCAGCCGCTCGGCGTCCGGGTACGGCAGCGGCTTGAGCAGGATCGCGTTCACGAAACTGAAGATGGCCGAGTTGGCGCCGATGCCGAGGGCCAGCGTCAGCAGGGCCACGGCGGTGAAGCCGGGCGACTTCAGCAACTGGCGGGCGCCGAAGCGCAGGTCCTGTCCAAGGGTTTGCATGGCAAGCGGTCTCCGGGTTGCCTGCTGAGACGCCGGCGAAGCCTCCCGGGTTGCAATAAAACGCGCGCCACGTCCTCGCATAGACTCTGCCGCCATGATCGACGCCTGCCGCCGCCTCGCCGACAACCCCCGCTTCCAGCGCGCCATCCTGGGCGTGATCGTGGCCAACGCCGCGCTGATCGGGTTCGAGACCTCGCCCGCCCTGTGGGAGCGCCACGGCGACCTGTTCCACGCGTTGAACTTCGCGATCCAGGCCATCTTCGTGTTCGAGATCGTGGTCCGCCTGCTGGCCCACGTGCCGGGCATTCACCGCTTCTTCACCGACGGCTGGAACGTGTTCGACTTCACGATCGTCGCGGTGTCGCTGCTGCCGATGGCGGGGCCGCTCGCCAACGTCGCGCGGCTGGCGCGGCTGCTGCGGGCGCTGCGGCTGGTCTCCGCGCTGCCCGAGCTGCGGCTGCTGGTCAGCACGATGCTGCGCTCGCTGCCCTCGCTCGGCAACGTGCTGCTGCTGCTGTCGCTGATCCTCTACGTGTACGCCGTGATCGGCGTGACGCTGTTCGCGAAGGTGGACGCCGAGAACTGGGGCTCGCTGGGGATGGCCTTCCTGACCCTGTTCGAGATGCTCACGCTCGAGGGCTGGGTGGAGCTGATGAACGCCTCGGCCGTAGCCACGCCGTGGGCCTGGGTCTACTACGTGAGCTTCGTGGTGATGGCGGTGTTCGTCGTCGTCAACCTGTTCATCGCGATCGTGATCAACAACCTGGAGAGCGCCAAGCGCGAGGAACAGGCCGCGGGCGTCAGCCCGTCCCATCCCGCGGAGCAGATCGTCCGCATCCGCGAGCAGCTCGAGGAGCTGGAGCAGGTCCTGCGCACGCGCCCCACGGCGTGAGCGGGCTGTGCGCGCGTGGGACGCCCGCGTCCCGCGCGCGCGCGGGGGCGGCCCGCGGCGGGCGACGCAAGTCGTTGAGCCCCTTCGAAACGCCGACCCGGCACGGCGGTTGATAGGAAGGGAGCCATGCGCTCCCTGATCCTCGACCTGCGCCAGGCCCTGCGCGGCCTCGCGCGGCGCCCGTCGTTCGCCGTCGTCGCCACGTTGACGCTGGGCCTCGCCTCCGGCGCCGCGACCGCCGTCTACTCGCTGGTGGACGCGGCGCTGCTGGCGCCGCTGCCCTACGGGGACCCGGCGCGTCTCGTGCGCGTCTACGAGCACGACACGCTCGAGGGCAGGCGCTTCGGCCAGGTCACGATCGCCGACTTCCGCGACTGGCGCAGGGCGGCGCGCACGCTGTCGGGCCTGTCGGCGGTCCGCGTCTCGACCGCGACGCTGACCGGCCACGGCGACGCCCAGCGGCTGCCCGCGTTGCGCGTCTCGGCGTCCTTCTTCGACGTGCTCCAGGCGCCGCCCGCGCGCGGACGCGGCTTCCGGCCCGACGAGGAGCGCCCGGGCGCTCCGCCAGTCGTGGTGATCTCGCACGGCCTCTTCGCGCGCGTCTTCGGCTCCGACCCGGCGATCGTCGGTGGTTCCATCGTGCTGGACGCGACGCCCACCACGATCGTCGGCGTGCTGCCCGAGGGTTTCCGCTCGCCGATCGGCTTCGAGGCCGACGTCTACCTCGCCGACGACTTCGAGACCCTGTTCCAGGACGCCAACCGCGCCCGCCGCATGCACTTCCTCGCCACCGTCGGCCGCCTCGCTCCCGGGGCCGGCCTCGACGAGGCGCGCACCGAGCTGGAGGGAATCGGGGCCCGGATCGAGGCCGAACACCCGCGCGACAACCGCGGCCACCGCCCGCTGGCCGTGCCGGTGCGCGAGGCGCTGAATCAGGCCGCGGCGCCGATGATGAGCGCGACCTCGGCCGCCGTGCTGCTGCTGCTGGTGCTGGCTGCCGTCAACGTGGCGGGACTGTCGCTGGCCCGCGCCCTCGCCCGGCCCCAGGACGTGGCGGTGCGCGCCGCGCTCGGGGCCTCCGCTGCGCAGGCGGTGCGGGTTCCGCTGCTCGAGAGCCTGGTGGTGGCCGCCGCGGGCGGGGGCCTCGGGGTCGCGCTCGCCGCGTGGGGTGCCGAGGCGCTCGCCGCGCTCGCCGGGCCCGAGCTGGCCCCGTCCGGGGCCGCGGTGTCGTGGCGGCTGCTGGCCTTCGGGGCGGCGAGCTCGGCCGTGGTCGGGTTCGGCTGCGGCCTGGCCCCGGCGCTGGCCGCCCGCCGCGTGGAACTGGTCGGCGTGCTCAAGGCCGCGCCCCCCGGCGCAGGCCGTGGCGCCCGCCTCGGGACCCGCAACGCGCTGGTCGCGGTCCAGGTCGCGCTGGCCTGCGTGCTGCTCGTGGTCGGCGGCCTGCTGGCGCGCAGTGTCGCGGCGCTCGGCGACGTCGATCCCGGGTTCCGCCCCGAGGGCGTGCTCAGCTTCCGCACGGCGTTGCCGTTCGCCCGCTACACCGACGCGACCGCTCGCGCCAGCGCCGCCGCGCGCCTCCGTGAGCGACTCGCGGCCCTGCCGGGCGTCACCCACGTGGGCTACGGCTACACGCTACCGGTCGGCAACATGGCGACCACCAGCTTCGTGATCGACGGCGCGGAGTGGCCCGCCGACACGCCTCCGCCCGAGGTCGGCTACAACAGCGCGAGCCCCGGCTATTTCGAGGCGGCCGGGGTGCCGCTGCGGCGGGGGCGGCTGTTCGACGAACGCGACACCGCCGGAGCGGCGCCGGTGGTGCTCGTCAACGAGACTCTCGCGGACCGCTTCTTCCCCGGCCAGGACCCGGTCGGGAAACGGCTGCGGACCGGGCCGGACCGCGAGCGGGTCGAGATCGTCGGGGTCGTCGGCGACGTGCGCCGGGCCGGGCTCGACGCCGTCCCCGCGCCGGAGCTGTTCGAGTCGGCGCTGCAGGGCCCCTCGCCGGCGCCGCTGTTCCTGGTCCGCGCCGAGCCCGGCGCGCTCGCCGGGGTGCCGCAGGCGATCCGCGCCGCCGTGCGCGCCATCGATCCCGACCTCGCCGTCTACTCGGTCCAGACGATGGCCGAGGTGCTCGATCGCATGGTCGCGCCGCGGCGGCTGCTGCTGATCCTGCTGACCAGCTTCGGCAGTGCGGCGCTGTTGCTGGCGGGCCTCGGCGTGTTCGGCGTCGCATCCCAGCTCGTCACCCAGTCGCGGCGCGAGATCGCCGTGCGCATGGCGCTCGGTGCCCACGGGCCGGACGTCGTGCGGATGGTGGTGGGCCGCGGCCTCGCGCCGGTGGCCTTCGGGCTCGCCGCGGGCACGCTGGCGGCAGGCGCGGCGGCCCGCGGCCTGGGAGCGATGCTGTTCGGCGTCACCGCCGCCGACCTGCTGACCCACGCCAGCGCACTGACCGTGCTGGCGGCGACGGCGACGCTGGCCTGCCTGCTGCCGGCGCGGCGCGCGGTGGCGGTCGCCCCCAGCGAGGTCCTGCGCGGGGACTAGACGTTCATCGCCTGTCGCGCTGGACGTCGGTGCCGGCCAGCCAGTCGTGGAACGCGCGCTTGCGGGTCGTCCAGGCCACCAGCAGCAGGCCGGCGCAGCAGCAGCCGAACGAGGCGAGCTTCGCCACGTTGCGGACCAGCGCGCGGAACAGCCCCGCACGCCGACCCTCCGGCCCGACCACACGCACCCCCATCAGGCGCTTGCCGAGGGTCGCGCCCGAGGCGCCCTCGAGCAGCACGAAGTAGAACAGCGGCACGCCCAGGCCGAGCACGTCGCGGGCCAGTCCGTGCCACCCGCCGTAACGCGCGAACGTGCGGCCCTGGGCATCCAGCACCGCGCGCGTCAGCGCCTCCTCGAAGGCGAGTGCCGCAAGCCAGCGCAGGGCGAACACCAGCAGCGCCAGCAGCAGCGCGTCGGCGGCGAACGCGAAGGCGCGGCGCCAGAAGCCGGCCGCCGTCACTGCGGGTTGCCCGTGGCCTTCCACAGCGCCTCCCACCAGCCCTCCGGCACCTCCGGCTTCACGCCCTCGGGGTAGAGCACCGTCGGCGGCACGGTCAGCCACAGCTTGCGGCCGGGCAGCTTGTAGACGAACGCGTTGAAGCCCGTCGGCACCAGGTCCTTGCCAACCCGCTCCAGCATGTGCAGCCGGGTGCCGCCGTGCTCCGCGGAGCCCGCGACCTCGAACGGCCGCTCCTCGCCGGCCATCAGGATCTGCCCCGGCGAGCCCATCTTGAAGATCACCGCGTGGTGCAGGAACAGCACCTGCCCGCTCCAGGTGCCGGCGAGGTCGAAGTTCATGGCTTGCGGCTGGGCTTCGTCCGGCACCTCGAAGATCTCGCTCTCGGGCCCCTCGACGCCGGGCGCCTCGGGGTCGGCGGGGTCCGAAGTCACCACCTCCGACCAACTGACGCGGATCTTCTTCTGCTGGCCCTGGACCTGGGCGACGAAGTCGGCGATCGCCAGCATGTCCTGGATGTCGCGAGGGGACACCACCTGCAGCACCCGCCGCGCGAGGCCGGCTTGCGCGGGGTCGCCCACCTGGGTGCCCATCACCTGGGCCATGTCGATGTCCGCCGCGAGTTGGTCGCGGCCGAGGCTGATCGCCAGCGGGCGCTTGCCCGACAGCGAGCCGTGGAAACGAACCCGGATCTCGTGCGACTCGCCCAGCCGCCACAGCGGCGTGGCTGGCACCTCGACGTGGATCTGCTTGCGGTCCGCGCTCGCCCGCAGCCGCGGCGGCTCCTTCGGCGCCAGCAGCAGCAGCGCGGTCGTCGTCTCGCTGGGGCCGCCGAACCAGGCCGCGGCCGTGTAGCTCTCGATCCGCTGCACCGCGAGCTTCTGGTGGGTCGGCCGTTTCGGGCCCGCGGCTGCGAGCGGCTCGACCGCCACCGCGCCGGCGACGTGCCTGAACTGCGTGGCCTCGCCGCGCACCCAGCCCCAGCGGTGGGTGATGCCGTGCTCGGCCACGCCGTGGGTGCGCAACATCAGCTTCGCGTCGCGCAGCTCCGGCTCGGGCACCGTGTTCCAGCGCAGTTCGACGCAAGGCGAGGACAGCGGCCCGGTGACCTTCCAGGTCTTGCGCGGCTCCTGCCGCGTGAATGCCCCCGCGACCGCCAGCGGCACGTTGTTGTAGATCGGCCAGCTCTCGCGGGCAGCGAACAGGGTGTAGTCCGCGCCCAGCACCTTCTCGCTCTGGCTCGTCACCTTGACCATCGCGTCGACCGGTCCGGTGCGGAAGGAGCCGAAGGTCTCCATCAGCTTCTTCAGGAAGTCGTCGCGGTTGGCCGCGTAGTAGCGGTCGCGCAAGGAGAGCAGGAAGCGGCTGGCGGCGTAGCCCTTGTGCTGGGTCTCCTCCTCGCCGTCCCCCTGAGCCTCCAGCGGCAGCTTGTAGAGGCCCATGAACTTGCCGGGCTCGAAGGTCTTCTTGAACTGGCGCACCCAGCCGCGGCGCAGGTAGTGGGGCTCGGCCTCCTCCTCGATCATGACCGCGGTCGCCTCGGCGAACCACGCGAACTTGCCGCCGCCGCGGAAGTGGGACCAGTTGAGGTACTTCGTCCAGTTGAAGTACTCCTTCTGCACGACGTGGAAGAGCTCGTGCAGCGCGGTCGTGTGGAGGTCGTCGATCGCCTCCGAACCACCGGCGGTCTCGCGTCGCGCCGGCACCAGCGACAGGTTCACGTGGATGTAGGGATACGTGTACGAGCCGTCGAGGGTGTAGGCGAAGGCGCCGGCCGCGCCGTTCCAGGGATCGAGGAAGTGGATCTCGATCTGGTCGCCGCGGCGGCGGAAGCCGCGGGTCTGGTGCAGGTACTCGTGGGCGCGCTCGAACGCGTCGAGGCTGTTGGCGACCGCCGGCGGGTAGTAGTTCGCCCGCTTCCAGGCCGGGTCCTCCATCAGCGCCTCGAGCCGCTTGGCCTCCGGGTCCGCCTGGAAAGCGTAGTAGCGCCCGGTCCAGACCTCGCGTTCGCTGCCGGTCGCGGGCCGGGCGAGGATCGCGTCCCAGCGCGCCTTCATCGCGGCGGCCACCCGGCGGCGCTCCGGCGTGTCGGCCAACGCCAGCTTGCGGGGCCAGAACAGGCGGAAGGGCCCCGCGCTGTCGGAGACGTGTGCGTCGAAGGTGCCCTGGTCGAACTGATCTTTGACGACGTTGATCGCCTCCCAGCCCGCGAAGCCGAGGAAGATCAGCAGGAAGACGCCGTTGTGGCGCAGCTCGGCGACGGCCTGGCCGGCCTCGAGCCGGGTCGCCAGCAGTTGCAGGCGCCCGTCCGGGGCTCGCCGCACGAGCTGGGCGTGGGCCCGGGCGGCCGGTGGCACGCCCAGCTTGTCCAGGTCCCAGCTCATCCGCAGCGCGCCGGGCAGGCAGTCGTCGTCGGTCATGCCGCCGTCGAGCTCGAAGCCGGCCACGGGCAGACCCGGCAGGCGGCGGAACGCGTCGTCGAGTTCCGCGCTGGCCAGCGGCCGGGCGCTGAACGAGCGCGGGCGATCGAGCGCACCGCGGGCGGCCACGAGATGCAGCGCGGGATGCGGGCGCACGTCGACGGCCGGCGTGCGGGTCTCGGGCAGCGCGGCGGGACGCAGGCGACCCGACCAGCCGTTCTCGACGAGGCTGGCGAGTTGCGACGGCAGCAGCCGCAGGTCGCGCGACTCCCAGACCAGGAAGCCCGAGAGCCCGAACAGCACGGCCAGGGCCGCGACCGCCAGCAGTCCCGCGCCCAGCGCCCAACGCAGCCCGCGTCGGCGCTTGTGAGCCGGTGGCGCGATCGCGGGAGCGGGCTCCGGGAGCGGCAGCGCGGCCGGCTCGTCGTCCGCGACGACGAACTGGGTCTGGCCGAGGCGGAAGTACTCGCCCGCACGCAGGGGGTGGAGGCGGATGCGGGCGTCGCCGACCCACGTGCCGTTGGCGCTGCCCAGGTCCTCGAGCCACCACGTGCCCTCGCGCCAGGAGAGGCGGGCGTGGTGGCGGGACGTGCCGCCGTCGACGACGACGAGGTCGTTGTCCACGTCGCGGCCGAGGCCCAGGCCAGCCCGCGAGAGCGGGACCGGACGGCCCTCCTGCGAGCCCGGGGAGTAGATCCAAAGCCACGCCATGTCCGCCTCGCACGACCGACGACCGCCTCAAGCGTACCGCCGTCGGGACGACGTGTGGGCGCGACTACGGCTCGGCGCCCGACGCCACTTCCGGCGGGATCGGCGCACCGCGGGCGGCGCGGGCACCGAGCACGATCAGGGCGACGCCCGCCAGCAGGATCAGCGCGCCGGCGACGAACGGCGCGCGCAGGCGGTCGCCCACGAACAGCCACGCCCAGAAGTTGGCGAGCGGCGGGTTCAAGAACACGAACGCCGCCACCTCGGAGGCGGGCAGCCGGCGCAGCGCCCAGTTCCAGGCGAGGTAGCCGATCAAGGTGCAGAAGACGCCGAGGTAGAGCGCCGCGCCGAGTGCCCCCGGGCTCGTGCGCAGCACGAAGAACAGCTCGCGGTCGAGGAACAGCGCCGTCGGCAGGCTGCCGACGAACAGGATCGCGAGCGTCGCGTCCAGGGTATCGACCTCGGGCGGCAGCTTCTTGCCGAGCACCGTGTAGCCCGCCCAGGTGGCGGGCGCGCAGGCCAGCAGCAGCGCCGCGCTCAGGTACGGCCAGTCGAGCGGGCGAAGGGTGCCGAAGCGGATGACGACGAACACGCCGAGCATCGCCAGCGCCAGGCCGGCGGCCTTGCGCCTGCCGAACGGCTCGGCGAGGAAGAAGCGGGCGAACAGCGCGGTCAGCACCGGGCTGATCGCGACCACCAGCGCCGCGGTGCCCGAGGGCACGGTCTTGAGGCCGATGAAGAAGAAGACGTTGTAGGCGGGCACGCCGAGCAGGCCCATGCCGACGATCACCGGCCACGCCGCGCGCGGCAGCCGTGGTCGCCGCCACAGCAGCAGCAGGCCGGAGCCGATCAGTACCGACAGGAAGCGGGCGGCGACCGACTGGGCGACGCCGAGGTCGACCCGCACCCGCGCCGCGGCGAGGAACGACAGCGACCAGATGACCAGCGTGCCGACCAGCAGCACGTGCGGCAGCAGGCCCGCGTCGGGCCGCCGGAGAGCGACGGCCCCGCTCACATCCTGAACACGCCGAAGCGGGTCTGCGGGATCTCCGCGTTCAGCGCCGCGGACAGGCCCAGCCCCAGCACGTTGCGGGTGTCGGCGGGCGCGATCACGCCGTCGTCCCACAGCCGCGCCGTGGAGTAGTAGGGGCTGCCCTCCTCCTCGTACTTGGCGAGGATCGGCGCCTTGACCGCGTCCAGCTCCGCGGCGGTCATCGTCTTGCCCTTGCGCTCGAGTTGCTCCTGCTTGACCTGGGCCAGCACCGACGCCGCCTGCTCGCCGCCCATCACCGAGATCCGCGCGTTGGGCCACATCCAGAGCTGGCGCGGCTGGTACGCGCGACCGCACATGCCGTAGTTGCCGGCACCGAAGCTGCCGCCGATCACCACCGTGAACTTCGGCACGGCCGCGTTGGCGACGGCGTGCACCAGCTTGGCGCCGTCCTTGGCGATGCCCTTCTGCTCGTACTCCTTGCCGACGATGAAGCCGGTGATGTTCTGCAGGAACACGAGCGGGATGCGGCGCTGGCTGCACATCTCGATGAAGTGGGTGCCCTTCAGGGCACTCTCGGAGAACAGCACGCCGTTGTTGGCCAGGATGCCGACCGGGAAGCCGTGGAGGCGGGCGAAGCCGGTGACCAGCGTCGATCCGTAGAGGGCCTTGAACTCGTCGAAGCGGCTGCCGTCGACCACCCGCGCGATCACCTCGCGCACGTCGTAGGCCTTGCGGATGTTCTTCGGGATCACGCCGCCGAGCTCCGCGGGGTCGTAGGCGGGCGCCTCCGGCTCGGCCACGTCCCACGGGCAGGTCTTGCGCGTGGTCAGGTGGCCGACGACGTCGCGCGCGATCTGCAGCGCGTGGGCCTCGTCCTGCGCGAAGTGGTCGGCCACGCCGGAGATGCGGCAGTGCACGTCGGCGCCGCCCAGCTCCTCCGCCGTCACCACCTCGCCGGTCGCGGCCTTCACCAGCGGCGGGCCGCCGAGGAAGATGGTGCCGCGGCCCTTCACGATCACGGTCTCGTCGCTCATCGCCGGCACGTACGCGCCGCCGGCGGTGCAGGAGCCGAGCACGACGCTGATCTGGGCCAGGCCGGCGGCCGACATCCGCGCCTCGTTGTAGAAGATGCGGCCGAAGTGGTCGCGGTCGGGGAAGACCTCCGCCTGCAGCGGCAGGAACGCGCCGCCGCTGTCGACGAGATAGATCGACGGCAGGCCGTTCTCGGCCGCGACTTCCTGCGCGCGCAAGTGCTTCTTCACGGTCAGCGGGAAGTAGGTGCCGCCTTTGACGGTCGCGTCGTTGGCGACCACCATCACCTCGCGGCCACGCACGCGGCCGATGCCGGTGATCATGCCGGCCGCCGGCGCTGCGCCGTCGTACAGGCCGTGAGCCGCCAGCGCACCGATCTCGAGGAACGGGGTGCCGGGGTCGAGCAGCCGCTCGACGCGCTCGCGCGGCAGCAGCTTGCCCTGCTCCTTGTGGCGGGCCAGCGCATCCGCGCCGCCCCCCGCGCGGGCTTCGGCGAGCCGCGCCCGCAAGTCGGCGCACAGGCCGTCCATCGCCTCCTGGTTCTCGCGGAACTCGGCGGACGCGGTCTCGATCCGGGTTTCGATCACGGGCATAGCGACGGCAGTCTAGCAAGGCCGCCCGCGTTGACCCTGCCACCGCCGCGCGCTACGTTCGCCCCGTCATGGGCTTGCTCCAGTGTGCGTCGTGCGCGGGACGTGGCGTGCGCCGCGAGGGCGGGCGCTTCGTCTGCTCGTGGTGCGGGCAGCCGGTGCTGCCGCGGCTGGAACCGGGCACGATCTGCGGCGACGAGCAGGACGGGCGACCGTGCCGCGCGCTCGCGGAGTCGCTGTGCGCCGGCTGCGCGCTGCCGTTGTGCACGCTCCACAACGACCCCGAGCGCTTCCACTGGCCCGAGCCGCTGTCGTGGCGGGTGCTGTGTCCGGGCTGGAGCGACGCCGACGCTGCGACGTGGCACCGCGTGCAGATGCCGCTGCCGTCGCTGCCGCTGGCGGGCTTCGAGCCGTTCCCGTGGGTCCGCCACGATCGCGAGGCGCTCTACGCGCTGGGCCAGCTCGAAGACGAGATTGCCGCCGCGCTGCGCCCGCGGGTCAAGGCGGTGGGCGGCGACCTCGACGGCGAAGTCGCCGCCTTCGAGCACGTCTGCACCCGCTGCGAGGCGACGACGATCGCGGCGCTGAAGCAGGGCACCGCGGGTTTCGCGCCGCGCTTCCGGCAGGCGGCGTTCGTCGACCGCGTCGAGGCGGTCGCGGCCGATCTCGCCCAGGCCCTGCGCTACGCGCTGGCCTGGCTGCCGACCGAGCCGCGGCCGGCGACGCCGGCGCGGGGGACCCTGCCCCTGCTCGACGAACACAGTCCGCGCGAGGACTGGGAGGTCTGGGTGGCGTCGCTGCGCGAACGCCTCGCCGAGCTGGAAGACCTGCGCCGCCGGCTCTGACCGGGGCGACTACCGGCAAAAGGACGGCGACATTCGGCGCGCTGGACGGGGCTCCGCTTGCGGCCGGCGGCAACGGGTGCGGCCCCGGGGCGAGGTCAGACCTGGACGGACACGCCCGAGGGGCGACCGTCCGCAACGGCGGTCGCGCCCTCCAGCCAGGTCTCGAAGATGCCGTCCTCGGTCTCGATGTGGGTCACGATCCAGTCGCGGACGGCCGCGGCCAGGTCGGCCGAGGCCTCGCGGTGACCGCTCTCGACGTGGTGCTCGAGGCCGCGGATCTCCTCCATCAACCGGGCGTGTTCGCCCACGTGGGCGTCGTAGCCGGGGTAGGAGTGGAGCCGCATCAGCAGCTCCTCCGACAGGAAGTGCACGTTGGCGTATTCGACCACCTGGTGGAGCAGGGCGGCCACCCGCGGCCGGTCCGGGCGGGCCCGCAACGCGGTCTCGAGCTCCTCGAGCAACCGGATCTGGACCTCGTGCTCGCTGTTCACCCAAGCACCTCCCGGGAAAACGGTACCCCTCGCCCTGCACGATGCGGACCAGGCGCGGGGCGCGGCTTCTGCGCGGTAATCTCCCGGCGTGCAGAACCTGGAAACGCTTTTCATCGACGCCGGCGGCGTGCTCGTGTTCCCCTCCTGGCCGCGGGTCTCGGCGGCGCTCGGCCGGCACGGGGTGGAGTTGTCGGCCGCGGCCCTCGCCGCCGCCGACCACCACGCGCGGCACGAGCTGGACGCGCCGGCCGGGGTGGCCGCCACCAACGACGCCCAGCGCGGTTGGCTGTACTTCAACCTGGTGCTCAAGCACGCGGGCCAGCCCCTCTCGGACGCGACCGACCGGGCGCTGGCCGAACTGCACGCGTACCACGCCCTTCACAACCTCTGGGAGCTGGTCGCCGACGGCGCGCCCGAGGCGCTGCGCCGCCTGCGCGCGCGCGGGCTGAAGCTGGTCGTCGTGTCCAACGCCAACGGCAAGCTGCGCCTGCTGATGGACCGCCTGGGCCTGGCCCCGCTGGTCGACGTGATGCTCGACTCGCACGAGGAGGGAGTCGAGAAGCCGGACCCGCGGCTGTTCGCGCTGGCCCTCGAGCGCAGCGGCGCGCAGCCGGCGACCACGATGCACGTCGGCGACCTCTACCACGTGGACGTGGTGGGCGCCCGCCGCGCGGGGCTGCATGCGGCGCTGATCGACGGCGGCTCGCTCTATGCCGACGCCGACTGCCCGCGCTACGCGAGCCTGCTCGATCTCGCCGCGCAGCTCGACGGCGCGCCGCGAGCCTGACCGCCAGCTTCAGAGGATGGTGCGGTCCTCGAAGGAGCGGGCGCCGAGCCAGGTGAACAGCGCGCCGAACAGGGCGAGACCGGCCGCGATCCCGAGCGGGTCCATGTGGGCGACCTCGGGCGTGACCGCCATCCGCATCGCCTCGCTCATGAACACCAGCGGATTCGCCAGGAACACGTAGCGCACGGGGCCGAGCGCCGCCAGCGCGGCCCACGGGTAGTAGGCGCAGCCGAACAGCATCATCGGCCCCAGCACCACCGCGAACAGCAGGCCCGAGAAGCGGGGCTGGACGCGGGTGCCGAGGTTCAGGCCGAAAGCGCCGGAGACGATGCCCGAGACCGCGACCAGCGGCAGCAGCAGCGCCCAGTGCGGCTTGACGTCGACGCCGGCGACCTGGTGCACGAGCAGCATCATCACGGGCAGCGCGACCAGGCCGGCGACCGACGACTGGATCGCGCCCGCCACGATCCGCTCGAAGGCGACCATCCGCGCGGAGAGCGGCGCCAGCAGCCGCTCCTCCACCTCGCGGGTGCCGGACAGGTCGGCGGCCAGCGGCATCAGCACGCCCTGCACGCCCGCCATCAGGATCGTGATCGCCATCAGCCCCGGCACCATCACGGTGCGGAACTCGTCGGCGACCAGGCCCAGCCGCGGCAGGATGTTGCCGAACACCAGCACGACCAGCGCCGGCTGGGTCAGCGCCGAGGTCAGCAGGAACGGCGCGCTGCGAAAGGCGACCAGCAGGTCGCGGCGCAGCAGGCCGAAAAAGGCGGTCACTCGCGCAGCTCCTTGCCGGTGAGGTGGATGTAGACGTCCTCCAGGCTCGGCTGCGAGAGGCTGACGTGGTCGAGCTCGGCGCCGACGGAGCGCACCTCCTGCAAGACGCGGTCGAGCAGGCCGTCCTGGGTCTCGACGAACAGCCGCAGCCGCTCGACGCCCGGGTGGGCCGCCTGGTCGTCCGTCACCGGCTCCACGCCGAGCACGCCCGAAAGCGCGCCGAGCCGGTCGCCGAGCGGGGCGCCGCCGCGAGCCCACAGGTCGAGCACGCGGCCGCCGGGCAGCGAGCGGCGCAGCGCCGCCGGCGTGCCCTCGGTCAGGATGCGGCCGTGGTCGACGATCGCCAGCCGCTCGCACAGGCGATCGGCCTCCTCCATGTAGTGGGTGGTGAGCACGATCGTCAGCCCGCGATCGTGCTGCTCCTTCAGCAGCTCCCACAGCGAGCGCCGCGCCTGCGGGTCGAGGCCGGTGGTCGGCTCGTCGAGCAGCAGCAGAACGGGATCGTGCATCAGCGCGCGGGCGATCATCGCCCGCTGCTGCATGCCGCCCGACAGCGAGGTCGGCTTGCTGTCCGCCTTGTCGGCGAGCTGCAGCTCGCGCAACAGGCGATCGGCGCGCGACTCGCGCTCGGCGCGGGGCAGGCCGAAGTAGATGCCGTGGAAGACCAGCAACTCGCGGATCGACAGGTCGCGGTCGAGGTTGCGGTTCTGCGGCACCACCGCCAGCCGGCGCTTGGCCTCGGCCGCCCCCGCGACGACGTCGATGCCGTCGACGCGAATGCGGCCGGCGGTGGGGCGCACCAGCGTCGTGATGCAGCCGATGGTCGTGCTCTTGCCGGCACCGTTGGGGCCGAGCAGGCCGAAGAACTCGCCCTTCTTGACCTCGAAGGAGAGGCCGCGCACCGCTTCCACCGCCGGCGCCTTGCCGGCCGCGGGATAGGTCTTTCGCAGGTCCTCGACGACGAGCGCGTTCACGCGGCGGCGCCCGCCTCCACCCGGCGGCCGCCGTCGACCACCACGCGGCCGGTCTTGACGACGGTGCCGATGGCGCCGATGCCGACCCGCAGCAGGTCGAGCAGCCGCGTCCCGCGCAGCACGACCAGGTCGGCGCGCTTGCCGACCTCCAGGCTGCCGACCTCGTGGGCGACGTCGAGCGAGCAGGCCGCGTTGACCGTCGCCGCGCAGATCGCCTCTTCCAGCGACAGGCCCTGGGCGAAGCAGGCGACCGTCATCGCGAACGGCATGGAGGGCGACAGCCCGGCACCGGGGTTGACGTCGGAGCCGAGCGCCACCGTCACCCCGTCCGCGATCAGCTCGCGGGCCGGCGCGTAGCGCGGCAGCCGCAGGTAGAAGCAGGCCGACGGCAGCAGCGTCGCCGCGCAGCCGCTGTCCGCCAGCGCGCGCCGCCCCGCTTCGGAGACGTACACCAGGTGGTCCGCCGAGCGCGCCCCCAGCTCCGCCGCCAGCTCGGCGCCGCCCGTCCAGCACAGCTCGTCGGCGTGCACGCGCAGCTTGAGGCCCAGGTCGCGGGCGACGGTCAGCACCCGGCGGCTCTCCTCGACGCTGAACACGCCTCGCTCGCAGAACACGTCGGCGAAGCTGGCCAGCCCACGCCGCGCGACCTCCGGCAGCATCTCGTCGACCAGCATCGACAGGTAGCGCTCGCGGTCGCCGCGGAGCTCGACGGGCACCTCGTGGGCGCCCATGAACGTGGCGATGGTGCCGATCGGGTGCTTGGCGTCCGCGCGCGCGATGGCCTCGAGCTGGCGCAGCTCCGCGGCGGTCTCCAGGCCGTAGCCGCTCTTCACCTCGGCGGTCGTGGTGCCGCACAGCAGCATCTCGTCGAAGCGGGCGAGCAGTCCCGTCTCCAGCTCCGCCGCGGTAGCGCCGCGGGTCGCGGTGACGGTGCTGACGATGCCGCCGCCTTCTGCCGCGATCTCCGCGTAGGTGGCGCCGGCCAGCCGGCGGCGAATCTCGTCGTCGCGCTGCCCCGCGAACACCGCGTGGGTGTGGGCGTCGACGAAGCCGGGCAGCACCGCGGCGCCGCCGGCGTCGACCACGGTGGACCCGGGATCGAGCTTGACGACCAGGTCGAACGCACCGTCGGCGCCCACCCACACGATCCGCCCGTTGTGGGCGGCGACCGCCGCGTGCTCGTGGCTGCCGAGATCGGCCATCGCCCGCCCGCTGCGCGGCACGGGCCCGGCCAGCGTGTACAGGGTGCCCGCGTTGCGCAGGGCGAAGTCGGCGGCTATCACGAGCGGACCTCCAGGCGGGCACGGGCGGCGGCGAGGTTGATCCCGTCGACGCGGACCAGCTTGTCGCGGCCGCGCTCGCCGCGCAGCAACTGGACCCGGGACGGCGGCACGCCGAGCGCGCGCCCGAGCAGCCTCGACAGCGCCTCGTTGGCCGCGCCTTCGACCGGCGGCGCCGACAGCCGCACGACCAGCGCGCCCTCGCGCAGGCCGGCGAGCCCCTCCTTCGACGCCCGCGGCTGCACCCGCACCCGCAGCGTCACGCCACCCCCGGCTTCGCGCAAGTCGAGATCCTGGACGCTCAGGCTCCCTCCGCCTCGCGTCGCTTGAGGATGCGCAGGTTGTCCTCCACCTCGGCTTCTTCCTGCAGGTCGAGGATCTGGGTCACGCGGCCGATCAGCGCGCGCAGGTCGTCGCGCACGCCCTTGCGTTGCGCGCGCAGGTCGAGGATGCCGCGCTCGACCTCGTGGGCGCGCGACTGCGCCAGCTCGACCAGCCGGTCGGCGCGCAGCTCGGCCTCGCGCATGGTGGCCTCGGACTGCTTGCGGGCGGCCTCCTTGACCTCCTCCGACACGCGCTGCGCCAGCAACAGCGTGTTCTTGAGGATGGCCTCGCGCTGGCGGTGCTCCTCGAGCAGCAGGCGGTGGGTCTCGTTCTCCTGCTTGAGCGCCGCGTGCTGCTGGAGCAGGCCCGCGACCTCCTCCGCCACGATGTTGAGGTAGGCCCGGACCTCGTCCGGATCGAACCCGCGGAGCTTGCGCTGGAACGGGTGGCGCTGGATGTCCATCGGCGTCAGGTTCATCGCTCTTCCTCCCGGTGCAGCCGCCTCAGGCGGACAGCCGCAACCGCGCTCCGAAATCGAACAGCGTCTGCACGACGGCGTGCTGGGCGAAGATCACCAGCCCGAACAGCACCAGGAAGGCGATGTCGAGCGGAAAGTAGCGCAGGCTCTCCGGCAGCAGCCGCCAGATCACGCGCCGCGGCGGGTCGGTGGCCGTGCGCAGGAAGCGCACGATCGGGTTGTAGGGATCGGCGTTGACCCAGCTCACGACCGCCGCGCCGATCAACACGTACTTGTAGATCTCGAGTGCCCAGGCCAGCGCCTGTGCCAGCCCCTGCAGCACGTTCCCCAGCACGAACATTCAGGCCGCCTGTCGTCGCTCGCCGAACAGCGCCGTGCCGACCCGAACCAGCGTGGCGCCCTCCTCGATCGCGATCTCGAAATCGTGGCTCATCCCCATCGACAGCTCCGCGCCCTCCAGGAGCAGGCCGCGCGCCGTCGCCGCCTCGCGCAGCTCGCGCAACCGGCGGAACCACGGCCGCACCGCCTCCGGCTCGAGGTCGAACGGCGGCAGCACCATCAGCCCCGAGCTGCGCAGTCCCGGCAGCCCGCGCAGCGCCTCGAGCAGCGGGTAGAGCGCGTCTTCGCCCGCGCCGTGCTTGGTCGGCTCGTGGGCGAGGTCGACCTGGACCAGCACCTGCAGAACGCGCCCGGCGTCGACGGCAGCCCGCGACAGCTTCTGCGCCAGCTCGGCGCTGTCGACCGAGTGGACCACGTCGAAGCAGGCTGCCGCCTTCTTCGCCTTGTTCGACTGGAGGTGGCCGATCAGGTGCAGGCGAAGATCGGCCCCTTCGCGCAGGTCGCGCAGCTCCGCGGCCTTGCGCTCGCCCTCCTGGACCTTGTTCTCGCCGAACTCGCGCAGGCCCGCCGCGTACGCCTCCCGCATCGCCTCGGCGGGAAAGGTCTTGCTGACCGCCACGAGGGTGACGTCCTCGGGGCGGCGGCCCGCGCGCTGCGCCGCCCGGGAGATGCGCTCCCGGACGGCGCGGACGCGGTCCACGATCACTTCTTCATCGCCTTGATTGCCGCCGACAGGCCCTGGGCCGCGGCCACGTTGCCGGGGTTCTTGGCGTCGGGCAGGGCCAGGTACTTGTCGAAGTAGGCGATCGCCTCGTCCATCTTGTTCGCCTGGAAAGTGGCGGAGCCGAGCTGGAAGAACAGCTCGGGGTCGCCCTCGCCCAGCGACTCGGCCTTCTTCAACGTGTCGACGGCCTCGGCCGCGCGACCCGTGTTGAACATCACGTAGCCGACCTGGTAGTGGCCGCGCGAGCTCTCCGGGAACTTGGTCACGATCACCTGTGCCTCTTCCAGCGCCTTGGCGGTGTCGTTGCCGATCAGGAACAGGTTCGACAGCGCGACGTAGGCTTCGATGTAGTCCTCGCGGGCCACGATCGCCGCCCGGAACGCCGCTTCGGCCGCCGCCGCGTCGCCCTTCTTCTGGTGGATCAGGCCGAGGTTGTGGTGAATCTGGGGCACGCTCGGGTTCTTGGCGATCTCGGCCGTGTAGATGGCCGCGGCCTCGTCCAGCTTGCCCGCGTTGGTCAGCTCGACCGCCTGGCCGAAGGCCTTCTGCAGCGCGCCGGCCACGTCGGCCGCTCCAGCGCCACCGGCGCCGCCGGCGGCCGAGGCGGACTGCAGCTTGACGTCGGGCAGCGTGGTCGGCTCGCCGAGGTTGATCTTCCACTCCAGGAACGTGCCCTGGAAGCCGTCCTTCCCGTACGTGATCTTGTACATCCCGGGGTAGACGCCGACCTGCGTGTACTCGCCCTTCTTGTTGGTCTTGGTGTCGTGGGTCTTGGTCACACCGCCGAGGAACTCCAGGTGGATCTTGACGTCCACCAGGGGCTGGCCCTGGGTGTCGGTGACCTTGCCGCGCGCGATGCCGGTCTGCGCGGAGGCGGGAGCGGACAGGAGCACTCCGGCGAGGAGCCCCCCGAGCACGAGCGCACGCTTCATCGTCTTCCTCCCGAGGGGTCTGGAGCTCCCAGCGGGAACCGCGACGGGTTGATCCCGGCGCCGGAACCCGGAGAGGCGGCAAGCCCCTGAAATCAAAAGAATTCTCGCACGCCTTGCGGTTCAGCCGCGATACGGGATGGGGTCGGCCACGCCGGCGTCGGCAAAGCCGCGCAGGCGCAGCCGGCACGACTCGCACGCGCCGCAGGCCTCGGCCTCGCCCTGGTAGCACGACCAGGTCTGCTCGAACGGCACCCGCAGCGCGACCCCGCGGCGCACGATTTCGGCCTTGGTCGCGTGGATCAGCGGGGTCTCGATCCCGATCTTCGTGTCCGGCCTGGTGCCGGTGCGGATCGCCGCTGCGAAGGCCTCGTAGAACTCGGGGCGGCAGTCGGGGTAACCCGAGCTGTCCTCCCACACGGCGCCGACGAAGATCGCCTCGGCGCCGATCACCTCGGCCCACGAGGTCGCCGCACAGAGCAGGTGGGCGTTGCGGAACGGCACGTACGAGGTCGGCACCACGCCGGCCTCGGGCTCGCCCTCGCGAACCGCGATCCTTCGGTCGGTCAGGCTGCTGCCGCCGATCGCGCGCAGCGAACCGAAGTCGACCACCAGCCGTGCCTCCGCGTGGAAGTGGTCGCAGAGCGCCTCGAAGCAGGCCCGCTCCTTCGCCTCGGTGCGCTGCCCGTAGTCGGCGTGCAGCAGGGCGAGGCGGTGGTCGAGGGCGGCGATCGCGGCGGTGACGCAGGAGTCCATGCCGCCGCTGACGCAGACGACCGCCAGCGGCCGGTTGCGCGGGCTCATACGCCGCGCTCCACGCCGGGCCAGAGGATCTTGTGGAGCTGGACCTGCAAGCGCACGGGTAGCGCGTCCGCGAGCACGAAGCCGGCCAGCGCGCCAGGGTCGAGCGCGCCGTGGACGGGCGAGAACAGCACCGCGTGGCGCTTCTCGTGCAAGGCGCGCTCGCGCACCACGTCGCGCGCCCACTCGTAGTCGGCGCGGTCGCGGATCACGAACTTGACCTCGTCCTGCGGCCGCGGCAGCTCGAGATTGCGCCACTCGTTGCGCTTCTCCTCGCCGCTGCCGGGGCACTTCACGTCGACGATCGCCACGGCCCGCGGGTCGAGGCGGTCGAGCAGCACGTGGCCCGAGGTCTCGACGCACACTTCGAGCCCGTGGTCGAGCAGGAACGTGACGAAGTCGAAGGCCGCGGGCTGGACCAGCGGCTCGCCGCCGGTCAGCAGCACGCGCCGGCAGCGGAAGCCCTCGATCTGCGCGAGCAGCTCCTCGGCCGTGCGCGGGCCGCCCTCGTGGAAGGCGTAGGCGGTGTCGCACCACGTGCAGCGCAGCGGGCAGCCGGTCAGCCGCACGAAGACCATGGGCACACCGGTGCGCGTGCCCTCGCCCTGAATCGAGTGGAACACCTCGTTGACCTTCAGCACGATCTGCGACGACAAGCCGGGCGCCTCCTTTTCGTGGCACATTCTCGCAGCAAGGAGCTGCCGTGCTGACATCCCATTTCGTCAACGCCGTGTCCTACGCGTTCGAGCTGCACGCCAGGCAGAACCGCAAGCAGACGGAGATCCCCTACATCTCCCACCTGATGTCGGTCAGCGCACTGGTGCTCGAGGACGGCGGCAGCGAGGACGAGGCGATCGCGGCGCTTCTGCACGACGCCGTCGAGGATCAGGGTGGCACCAGGATCCTGGAGGAGATCCGCAGGCGCTTTGGCCAACAGGTCGCCCTGATCGTGGAGGCGTGCAGCGACTCGGTGACGGACGACCCGGCGAAGAAGGCGCCGTGGGACGAGCGCAAGCGGGCCTACCTCGACCACGTCGAACACAAGTCGAGCGGGGCACTGAGAGTGACGGCCGCCGACAAGCTCCACAACGCCCGCGCCGTGCTGGCCGACTATCGCGTCGTCGGCGAGGCGCTGTGGGCCCGATTCAGCGGGGGCCGGGACGGGACGCTCTGGTACTACCGGGCGCTCGCCGATCGGCTCGGTGCTCGCTGCCCCGAGTCGCGCCTGGCCGCCGAACTGAACCGCACCGTCAGCGAGCTGGAGCGCCTCGCCGCCCGCTGAGCCGGCGTCAGGCCCCGCCCGGGATATACGTTGCCGAACAGCCGGGGGCTTCCCACACCCGCACGCGGAGCAGGTGGCGGCCCTCGTCGCCCAGGCCCTTCTTCACCTCGTCGAAGAAATAGCGGGCGACCGCCTCGGCCGACGGGCTCTGGCCCATGAAGTCCGGGTGGGTCGTGATGTCGTTGTAGTGGAAGCGGGCGGCGACCTCCTTGACCGCTTCCTTCAGGTGCTCGAAGTCGACCACGACGCCGATCGCGTCGAGCGTCTCGCCGCCGGCCACCACCTCGACCCGCCAGTCGTGGCCGTGGTTGGGCTCGATCGGCGCGCCGTCGCGGGTCAGCACGTGGGTGGCGCAGAACGTCGTCTCGTAGGCGGCTTCGAACATGCCCGATCGTAACCCGCCGCTTATCATCAGGGCCGTGAGCGAGCGGCCTGTCGACCTGCGCCGCGGCGCCCTGAGCATGGTCACCTCGGGCCTGCTGTTCGCCTTCATGGGCGTGGCCATCAAGCTGGCGGCGGCCGAACTGCCCAACACCGTCGTGGTGTTCGCCCGCAACGCACTGGGCCTGCTCGCGTTCGTGCCGCTGCTGCCGCAGCTCTACCGCATCGGCTGGCGCACCCACGCGCTGCGCGAGCACCTGGTGCGGGGCCTGGCCGGGCTGGGCGCGATGTACGGCAACTTCTACGCGATCGCCCACCTGCCGCTGGCCGACGCGGTGCTGATCAACTACTCGGTGCCGCTGTTCATGCCGCTGATCGAGCGCGCCTGGCTGGGCGAGCCGGTGCCGAAGGGGTTGCCGAGCCGGCTGGCACTGGGCTTCGTGGGCGTGCTGTTCGTGCTCAAGCCCGGCAGTGGCCTGTTCCAGGCCGCGGCCCTCGCCGGCCTGCTCGGGGCGCTGTCGGGGGCGCTGGCCCAGGTCGGCATCCGGCGCCTGACCGCGAGCGAGCCGACGCTGCGAATCGTCGTCTACTTCAGCGTGATCGCCACCCTCGCCTCGGCGACGCCGCTGCCGCTGTCGTGGCGGACCCCGCAGACGACCGGCGTGTGGGCCGCGCTGGTGGCGGCCGGCGTGCTGGCCAGCGTGGCGCAGTTGTTCCTGACCCGCTCGTACTTCTACGCCCCGGCGGGCAGCGTCGGCCCGTTCATGTTCGCCTCGGTGCTGTGGGCGGCCGCGCTCGACTACCTGTTCTTCGACCGCCTGCCGGGCGCTTCGTCGCTGGCCGGCGGCGCGCTGATCGTGACCGCCGGCATCCTCTCGCTGCGCACGGCCCCGCGGATCACGGCCCCGACCACGATCGACGACTAGAGCTGCGGCCGCGAGCCCGGCGGCTCGAGCCCGGCGGCGAACTCGCGCACCTGTTCCAGGTCGTGGACGAGGCGGGCCGGCGGCAGGCTCTGCAGGAAGCGCCGGCCGTAGCTCTTCTCGACCAGGCGCGAGTCGAGCACCGCCAGGATGCCGCGATCGGAGGCGCTGCGGATCAACCGGCCCAGGCCCTGCTTCAGCATCAGGATCGCGACCGGCACCTGGTACTCGGCGAACGGGTTGCCGCCCTGGTTCTTCAGCCGGTCGATGCGGGCCGAGACCACGGGGTCGGCCGGCGAAGCGAACGGCAGCTTGTCGACGATCACGCACGAGAGCTGCTCGCCCGCGACGTCGACGCCCTGCCAGAACGACGCGGTCGCCAGCAGCACCGCGTGCGGCGTGCGGCGGAACTGCTCGATCAGCGTCGCCCGCGGCGCTTCGCCCTGCACCAGCAGCGGCCACGGCACGCGGCCGGCCAGGCGCTCGGCCACCTTGTGCAGGTTCTGGTACGAGGTGAACAGCACGAACGCGCGGCCCTGCGACAGCTCGAGCAGCGCCTCGGTCTCCTCCGCCGCGCGGTCGACGAACGCCGGCGACTGCGGCTCCGGCATCCGCTTCGGCACGTACAGCACCGCCTGCCGCGCGAAGTCGTAGGGCGACGGCAACAGGACTTCTTCGACGTGGTCGGCCTCGAGCCCCAGCCGCGAGCGCAGGTGCGCGAAGCCGCCGTCGACGGCCAGCGTCGCCGAGGTCAGCACCGCGGCCCGGGCGGGCGTCCACAGCCGCTCGCGCAGCAGTGGTGCCACGTCGATCGGGGTCGCTCGCAGCGCCACGTAGCGGCCGCGCGCCTCGCAGAAGTAGACGTGGTCGGGGTCCTTCGCCTCCAGCAGGAAGCCGAGCTCGTCCTTGACCTGCGCGGCCCGCGTCGCCAGCCCGGTCAGGCCCTCGCCGCGCTCGGGCACCGCCAGGATCGCCGCCGACAAACCCTGCAGCCGGTTCAGCAGCGCGCCGCCCTCCTCGGCCGCGCGCCCGCTCATCCAGCCGGCCGCCAGCCGCTGCCCCGCCGCACGAGCCAGCAGCTTGAACGCGGAGTCGGCGCGGTGGCGCAGCGACTCGACCTGGCTGTAGACCTCGCGCGCGTCGAGGGTGGCCGCCTTCAGCTCGCGCTCGACGTCGCGGCACAGCTCGTCGACCTTGAGCGAGCTGACCTGCTTGCCGAAGTACTGGGCGGCCGTGTCCTCGATCAGGTGCGCCTCGTCGAGCACCAGCGTGTCGTAGTCGGGGATCACCGCGCCGTAGCCCGCGTCCTTGACCGCGAGGTCGGCGCACAGCAGGTGATGGTTGACGATCACGAGGTCGGCGCGCTCGGCGTCCTGCCGCATCCGCGTCACGAAGCAGGACTGGAAGCTCGGGCACGAGCCGCCGACGCAGTTCTCGCTGGTGGCCGAGATCTCGCGCCAGAAGTCGACGCCGTCGGGCAGGTCCTCGATCTCGGCGCGGTCGCCGGTCGTCGTGTCCGGCAGCCAGCGCTCGACCGCCTGGAACAGCGGGATCTCCTCGAAGCGGCGGTAGGTGCCGGCCTTGCGGAACGACTCGAAGCGGGTCAGGCACAGGTAGTTGCCGCGCCCCTTCATGACCGCCACGGAGAGCGGGCGACCCAGCGCCCGGGCCAGCACCGGGATGTCCTTGTCGACGAGCTGCTCCTGCAGGTTCTTGGTGCCGGTCGAGATCACCACCCGGCGCCCGGCCTCGACCGCGGGCAACAGGTAGGCGAGCGTCTTGCCGGTGCCGGTGCCGGCCTCGGCCAGCAGCACGCCGCCGTCCTCGAGCACGCGCTCGACCGCCTCCGACAGCCTGCGCTGCGCGCCGCGGTCCTCGTAGCCCGGGAGCTGCCGCGCGAGCAGGCCGCTGCTGCCGAAGAAGTGGGCGGGGTCGACGCGGGACGGGGCTTGCGGCATGGAACGCCAATGGTAAGCGGCGCCGCGCCCGCCGGCGGACCTGCGCGCTACACTCGGTTCTCCCGGATGGCCACCTACGCGATCGGCGACGTGCAGGGCTGCTTCCGCACCCTCGAGCGGCTGCTGCGCCGGCTGGCGGTGCGCGATGACGATCGGCTGTGGCTGGCGGGCGACCTCGTCAACCGCGGCCCGCGCTCGCTGGAGGTGCTGCGCTGGGCGAAGCAGCAGGGCGAGCGGGCGACCGTCGTGCTCGGCAACCACGACCTCCACCTGCTCGGCGTCGCCGCAGGCTGGCGCCGCCACAAGCCGAGCGACACGCTGGTGCGGGTCCTGGAGGCGCCCGACCGCGAGCCGCTGCTCGCCTGGCTCCGCCAGCGCCCGCTGGTCCACCGCGAGGGCCGCTTCCTGCTCGTCCACGCCGGCCTGCTGCCCGCCTGGACCGCGGACCAGGCCGAGGCGCTGGCTCGCGAGGCCGAAGCTGCGTTGCAGGGCGAGGAGGCCGAGCGCGTGTTCGAAGAGCTGCGCGACGACCCGCCGGCCTGGCGCGACGACCTCAAGCGCCGCGCGCGGGTGCGGCTGGCGCTGTACGCGTTCACCCGGATGCGGGTGGTCGGCAAGGACGGCCAGCCCCGCGACGGTTTCGCCGGCCCGCCGGAGAAGGCGCCCAAGGGCACCCAGCCGTGGTTCGACGCGTCAGGGCGCAAGAGCGCGAACGTGACGGTGGTGTGTGGACACTGGGCTGCGGCCGGGCTGCGGGTGCGGCCTGACCGCATCGCGCTCGACAGCGGCTGCGTTTGGGGCCGCGCGCTGTCCGCGGTCCGCCTCGAGGACGGCACGATCTACCAGGAACAGTTCTGTGACTAGCGCCGGTACTCCAGAATGGGGGCAGGGATGATGACGAGGCCGGGGGCGGACGAGTTCGCGCCCTTCTACGCGGGCTACATCGCGCGGGTGCCGGAGACGGACGTGCTGGGCGTGCTGGCCGCTCAGCCCGCCGAGCTGCGCGCTCGGCTGTCGGCGCTGCCTCGCGATCAGGAGACGTTCCGGTACGCCGAGGGCAAATGGAGCGTGCGCGAAGTCGTCGGCCACATGGGCGACGCCGAGCGCGTGTTCGGCTACCGGGCGTTCTGCTTCGCCCGCAGTGACGAGGGCCCGCTGCCCGGGTTCGACGAGAACGCCTACGTCCAGCGCGCCGGCTTCGACGAGCTGCCGCTGACGGCGCTGGTCGAGGAGTTCGCCGCGCTGCGTGCCGCCAACGTCGCCGGCCTGCGCCGGGTCGGCACGGCCGGTTTCGGGCGCTCCGGCATCGCCAACGGCAACCGCGTCACCGTGCGGGCGCTGGCCTTCATGATGGCGGGCCACGTGCGGCACCACCTGGCCGTGCTCGAGGAGCGCTACCTGCGACGCTCCCCCGAGTCCTCCTCGTAGTCGACCAGGCGGCGGAACACCTCGGCCGCGGGCCACGGCGTGAAGCGGTAGGTCCAGCGCGCGCCGGGCCCCGGGGGCGGGGTGATCGACGCGAGCTTGTGGTAGCGCTCCTCGAAGCGCAGCGCGAGGCCGGGCGTCCAGTGCCCGCGCTCGCCCGAGGTGGCCAGCACCAGCGACCAGTCGGCGCCCGCGGACTCGTCCTCGATCACCCAGTCGCCACTCGGCAGCCGCCGCCGCTGCGGTCCGGCGTGAGCGCGGGACAGCTCGGCCGCCAGCGCCGCCGCCGAGGCGGGCCGTCGCGCCGGGTCCTTGTGCAGGCAGGACAGCACCACCCGTTCGAGCCACGGCGGCAACTCGGGCCGGATCAGCCGCAGCGCGGGCGGGTCCTCGGTCTTGTGCTTGAGCGCCATCGCCAGCGGTGTCGGCGCCTGGAACGGCAGCCTGCCCGTCAGCGCCTCGTACAACACGACGCCGAGCGAGTAGAGGTCGGAGCGGCCGTCGAGCGGCCGGCCCTCGAACTGCTCCGGCGACATGTAGCTCGGGGTGCCGACGACGAGACCGGTGCGGGTCAGGGTCGCCAGGTCCTCGGCCTCGCCGCGCGCGAGGCCGAAGTCGAGCAGCTTGATGGCGCCGTCGTCGGCCCACATGATGTTCGCGGGCTTGACGTCGCGGTGGAGCACGCCGGCCGCGTGGGCCGCGGCCAGCGCCCGCGCGACCTCGGCACCGAGCCACAGCGCCTGGGCCAGGTCGAGCGGCCCGCTCTCGCGCACGATCTGGCGCAGGTCGCGGCCGCGCACCAGCTCCGTCGCGTACCACGGTGCCGCGCCCTCCACGCCGTGGGCGAGCACCCGTGGCACGGCGGGGTGGTCGATCCGCTCCAGGGCCGCGATCTCGCGGCGGAAGCGGCCCTCGCGGCCGGGATCGTCCTCGGTCGCCGGGCGCATCGCCTTCAGCGCCACGGCCTGGCCGCTCGAGAGATCGACCGCCGCGTAGACCTCGCCCATGCCACCGCGACCGAGCAGGGACTCGACCTGGAAGCGCGCGGCCACGGTGTGGCCGGCGAAGTTGCCGGCCGGCGCGCCGGGCGCCAGT
The DNA here is from genome assembly GCA_023701125.1 of Vicinamibacteria bacterium. GTDB lineage: Bacteria > Acidobacteriota > Vicinamibacteria > Fen-336 > Fen-336 > WYBL01. The sequence goes on from JAMPXO010000017.1 coordinate 37,087, forward strand.
CCGGCGATCAGCGTGGGGGCCTCGGACTCGACGACGGTGGCCTGGAACGACGCCGACGCCCCGCACAGCGGGCAGTCGGCGTCGGCCGGCGCGTTCTCGAACCCGCATCCCGGGCAGGTTCGGATCGGCGCCGGCATCCTCCTGGACCTCTCCGCCTACACCGCCGCCAGCGAGCGCTCGTAGCGGGCGAGGCGCGCGGCGTAGAGCGGGAAGCGCTCGCACAGCGCGCTGACGTCGCGGCGCACGCCCGCCAGCTCGGTGTCGTTGTCGACCGCGGCCAGCGCGCGGGCGATGAAGCGGCCGATCTGCTCCATCTCCGGCTCCTTCATGCCGCGGGTGGTGAGCGCCGGGGTGCCGAGGCGAATGCCGGAGCCCACCATCGGCGAGTTGGTGTCGAACGGGATGGTGTTCTTGTTGACCGTGATGCCGGCCTTGTCCAGGGCGTGCTCGGCGACCTTGCCGGTGACGCCCTTGGCGAACACGTCCACCAGCACCAGGTGGGTGTCGGTGCCGCCCGAGACCAGCCGGAAGCCCTCGCCCTGCAGCGTCGCCGCCAGCGCCTTGGCGTTGGCCAGCACCTGGCGCTGGTAGTCGGTGAAGTCGGGCCGCAGCGCCTCGGCGAAGGCCACCGCCTTGGCCGCGATCACGTGCACGAGCGGGCCACCCTGGATGCCGGGGAAGACCGCCTTGTCGAGCTCCTTCGCCCACTCCGACGTGCACATCGCGAGGCCGCCGCGCGGCCCGCGCAACGTCTTGTGGGTGGTGGAGGTGACGAACTGGCAGTGCGGCACCGGGCTGGGGTGCAGGCCGGTGGCGACGAGACCCGCGATGTGGGCGATGTCCGCCATCACCAGCGCGCCGACCTGGTCGGCGGCCTGGCGCACGCGCGCGAAGTCGATCTGGCGCGGGTAGGCCGAGGCGCCGACGATGATCATCTTCGGCTGCGTCTCGTTGGCGAGGCGGCTGAGCTCGTCGTAGTCGAGCCGCTCGTCCTCCTTGCGCACGCCGTAGGCCGCGACCTTGAAGTACTTGCCCGAGAAGTTGAGCGGGTGGCCGTGGGTCAGGTGGCCGCCGTGCGACAGGTTCATGCCGAGGATCGGGTCGCCCGGCTTGAGCGTCGCGAGGTACACCGAGGTGTTGGCCTGGGCGCCCGAGTGCGGCTGGACGTTCGCGTGGTCGCAGCCGAACAGCTTCTTGACGCGCTCGATGGCCAGCCGCTCCGCCACGTCCGCGAACTCGCAGCCGCCGTAGTAGCGGCGGCCGGGGTAGCCCTCGGCGTACTTGTTCGTGAACGTGGTCCCCAGCGCCTCGAGCACGGCCTCCGAGACGAAGTTCTCGGAGGCGATCAGCTCGAGCTGGGCGCCCTGGCGGCGGGTCTCGTTGCGGACGGCGTCGGCGATCTCGGGGTCGGTGGCTCGCAGGTTTTCCATAGGGGAAGCGGATCCTAGCGCTTCGAGGGCCGATAATCGCGGGGCTATGACTCCCATCTCGACCGAACCCCGCGGCGTGGCCGTGCTGTCCCGCCGGGGGGAGGAGCGCCTGCGCACCGGCCACCCCTGGATCTTCCGCTCCGACGTCAAGCGCGCCGAGGCCGGACCCGGCGTGGTGGTGCGGGTCGAGGGCGACCGCGGCCGCACGCTCGGCTTCGCCCTCCACTCCGACCGCTCCGAGCTGCGGCTGCGCATGCTGGAGTGGGGCGAGCTGCTGCCCGAGAGCTGGCTGGCCGACCGGCTGGAGGCCGCCGTGCGCTGGCGGGAGACGATCGCCCCCGGCGTCGGCGCGTGTCGCCTGGTCCACGCCGAGGCCGACCGGCTGCCGTCGCTGATCGTGGATCGCTACGGCGACTTCCTGGTCGTGCAGACGCTGTCGCAGGGCATGGACGCGCTGAAGGCCAACGTCGTCGCGTGGCTCCTGGCACGGCTGAAGCCGGCCGGCGTGCTGGAGCGCAACGACCCCCGGGTGCGCCAGCTCGAGGGCCTCGAGCGCACGGTCGGCCTGCTCCACGGCGAGGTGCCGCCGCTGGTCGAGGTCGAAGAGGACGGCCTCGTGCTGCAGGCGGACCTGTGGAAGGGCCAGAAGACCGGCCTGTTCCTCGACCAGCGCGAGAACCACACGCTGGCCCGGGTGTACGGCCGCGGCCGCGCGCTCGACGCCTTCTCCTACAACGGCGGGTTCGCGCTGCAGGCGGCGCGCAGCGCCTCGGCGGTGATCGCCCTCGACCAGTCGGCCGAGGCGGTGGCGCGCATCCAGGTCAACGCGGCCCGCAACAAGCTGGCCCACGTCGAGGCCCGCGAGGCCAACGTGTTCGACGCGCTGAAGGAGATGGACCGCGCGGGCGAGCGCTTCGACACGGTGATTCTCGACCCGCCGGCTTTCGCCAAGAGCAAGAGCGCCATCGAGCCGGCGCTGCGCGGCTACAAGGAGATCAACCTGCGCGCGCTGAAGATGCTGAACCAGGGCGGCGTGCTGATCACCTGCTCGTGCTCGGCCCACGTCGACGAGTGGACGCTCGAGCAGGTGCTCGAGGACGCCGCCGCCGACGCCGGCGTCAACGTGGCGATCGTGGAGAAGCGGCGCCAGGCCCGCGACCACCCGGTGCTGCTGGCCGCCCCGGAGACCCGTTACCTGAAGTGCTTCGTGCTGCGCCGCCTGAACTAGCGCGCGGCGTTCGACAAGTACACGATCCCGGCGGGCAGCGTGGGCCGCAGGTGATCGGGGTCGTGGATGTCCCGCGGCACCTCGCTGTAGCGGAACACGTACTCCTTCAGTGCCAGCGTGTCGCGCAGGCGCTGATTGGCTTCGAGGAACACGACGCCGTTGGGCGAGCGGTGCGTTTCCCCGCTGCCCACCTCGATGTAGAAGCGCAGCGGGAGGCGCGGACGGTTGCGCAGCTCGTGCGTCAGCCATTCCGGTGGGTCGTTCGAACCCTCCTTGCCTCGCCAGAAGGCACCGCTCTGGGCGAGCACGTTGCCGAACACGTCGGGATGGAGGTGCGCGATGTACGCCGCGTTCAGTCCTCCCACGCTGAATCCAGCGATCACGACGTTCTCCGGCGCCGGCAGGCGGCCGAGCTTCGCCCGCAGCCAGGGCAGCAGGTCCGCGGTCACGAATCGATCGAACTTCGCGCGATTCGCAATCTCCGTCGGCCGCTCCGTGGACGTGTCGAGCACCACCGCGATGGTCGGGGGGATCTCGCCGGCGGCCACGAGCTTCTCCAGCGTCGCCGGAACCGCGAGCTCGTCGACGTACTCGCGCTGCAGGAACACGAAGAGATGGGGCGTGCGCTTCGCCGGGTCGGCCGAACCGGGCGACCGGTACAGCCAGACCGGGCGCTGCCGGCCGTAGGCCGTATCGTCGATGACCAGGGCTTCGACCACCGGTTGTGCCGCGCGCGCCGCCGGCGCGAGCAGGAACGCGGCGAGCAGGGCCAGCACGGGCCGCTTCATGGCTGGGAAGTATAGTGCCGGCGGCGGGCGCGCAGGGCCGCATCGAGCCGCGCGTCGTGGCCGTACAGGTCCTGGGCGAAGTGGACGACGCCCGCCGGGTCGACCCAGGCCGTGTCGTAGAAGACGAGGACCAGCGGCTCGCGCTCGAGGTCGACGCGCTCGGGCCGCGGCCCGCTCATCGCCTTCTCGATGCGCTCGCGGTCCCAGCCGGCCTGGCCGTGCAACACCCACTCCGCGAGCGCCGTCGGATCTTCGACGCGGATGCAGCCGTGGCTGAAGTCGCGACGCGCGCGGGAGAAGAGCGCGGTCGCCGGCGTGCCGTGCATGTACACGTCCTGCGGGTTTGGAAAGATGAACTTGGCGAGGCCGAGCGAGTTCTGCGGGCCGGGCCGCTGGCGCAGGAACAGGCGGCCGGCGGCCACCGCCGACAGGTGGGTCTCGGTCGCGGGCAGCGCCGGCGCCTGCTCGTCGCCGCGATCCACGATCTCGAGCTGCTGGCGGGCGAAGTAGCCCGGGTCACGGCGCTGCTGCGGCAGCAGTTCGCGGCGGACGATCGAGTACGGCGGGCTCCAGAGGGGCCGGAAGATGACGTGCTCCATGCGGGCGACGAAGAGCGGCGTGGCATGGCCCATCGACTGGCCGACGACCACCTTCATCTGCAGCGTGCGGCCGCGATCCGCCGGGTCCAGCGCCCACAGGCGGAACAGCGGGACGTTGACGAAGACGATCGGCGGCTCGCCCAGCGGCGGCAGCCAGCGCAGGCGTTCGAGGGCCAGTTCGATCTGGCGCACGCGGGCCGACGGCGACACGGCCAACGCCTCCAGCGTGCCGGCGCCGATCACACCGTCGGGCTCGAGCGCGTGCCGCGCCTGGAAGTGGCGCACGGCCGCGACCAGCGGGCCTTCGTAGGTCGGCGCTGCGTTCGCGGCCAGCGCTGGCAGCGAAGCGTCGGCTGCGAGGTCGCCGAAGGCCTGCAGCCGGACGGCCAACCCCGGCAGGCCGGCCCACGCCTCGCCGGGCGCGATCTTCTTGTGGCCTGCCGGCGGCGGCGGCAGGGGCGGGGGTTCACCCGCGGCGGCGAGGGTGCGGTAGTGCGCGAGCGCGGCGATCAGCCGGTCGTGCGCTCCGAACGAGGGCTCGGCGGCGTGCACGGCGGCGGCCACGCTGCCGAGGTCACGCGCCGCGCGCAGCACCGCGACGAAATCGACCTGGCGCGGCGCGAGGTCGTAGTCGAAACCGACCTGGCGCGGTTCGACGCGGCCCTGGCGGACGTCGCGCAGCAGGCGCAGGGCGGACGCGGACAGCGCCACATCGAATTCCGCACGCGCGCGGGCGATGCCGAGATCGAGCCAGGCTGCGGCCAGGCGCTCGACGTCATAGTCGCCCGGGTCGAGACCCAACGCAGGCGTGGCGGCCAGCGTGCGCAGCGCGTCTGCGAGGGCAGGCCGCGCGCGGCCGCCCTCGAACCAGAAGAGGTCGCCCGGCTCGGCCGCGTACAGCTCGCGCAGCGGCGCCCGCTCCGCCTCGCCGACGACCGGCCAGCCGCGCCCCGGCTGCTGGCCGTGGGCGAGCAGCGAGTCACGCGCCTCGCGCACGGCGGCCGGGTCCTGGTCGTCGGCGAAACCCGCGACAGCGGCGGCCAGGCCGAGCGAGAACGCCAGGGCGCGGACCGGGCCGGCGAGCGGGCACAGGCTCATCGGGAGCCTCCGCTTCGATTTTAGGCGGCGGGCGCAGCGGCCCCGGCTTGCGCTGGCGGGACGGGATCCCTACGATCGACGGATGTCGCCTCGTCGGAGCTTCCTCCGCGGTCTGGGGGGCGCCCTCACCGTTGCCGCCGTCGCCCCCGGTCGCCTGCTGGCCGATCCGCGCGAAGAGCGCCTGCTGTCACTCGTCCACACCCACACCGGGGAGCGCGCGACCGTGCCGTACTTCGCCGACGGCACCTACCTGCCGACGGGTCTGTCGCGCCTGAACTCGTTCCTGCGCGATCACCGCACGGGCGACGAGCACCCGATCGACCCGGCGCTGCTCGACATCCTCAACGACCTGCGCCTCGCCACCGGCGCCCGCGAGCCGTTCCAGGTGATCTCGGGCTACCGCTCGCCGCACACGAACGACCGGCTGCGCCAGGGCAGCGGCGGGGTCGCGAAGGGCAGCCTGCACCTCGAAGGGCGCGCCATCGACGTGCGCCTGGGCGGGGTGCGCACGTCGACGCTGCGCGACGCGGCGCTCGAACTGCAGCGCGGCGGCGTCGGCTACTACCGCGACTCCGACTTCGTCCACGTCGACACCGGCCGCGTCCGGCGCTGGTAGACGACCCGCCTCCACGCCGGGCGTGCGATCGAGGAGCGCTCACCGCTTCAGGTTGCAGACTCCGTAGAAGCTGCTGTTCTGGTCCTGCGACAGGCCGAACTTGCCGGGGCCCAGGATGCGGGAGAAGGTGCCTCGCAGCGAGCCGCTCTCGAACGTGATCTGGTCGCCGTCCACGCGGTAGCGGCCGGACTGGCCGCCGCGGTCGGAGTAGGTGCCGGCGTCGGCGATCGTGATGGGGAACTGACCGGCGCCGGGCATCGAGCAGGTGTACCGCCCGGGCGGAAGCGAGCCACCCGCGGGCCGCGGGGCTGCCGTGGGCTGTGGTCGCGGACGCGGCACGGGGACCGGCGCGGGCTCGTCGTCGTCGTCCGGCTCTGGACGCGGGGCGGGTCGGGGCACCTCGTCGTCGGACACGGGCGAGGTCGAGCACCGCTGCCCGGTCGCGGCGTCGTTGAGCTTCCACGAGCGGGGGTCGTACCACTCGCCGCGGGAACTCCACGAGAAGGTGACGCGGTACCAGCCGACGTGCGGCGGCTCGGTGCCGACCTCCGCGATCGTGCCCGTGCCGCCCGCGTGCTCGCCGACGACGCGGGTGCCGATCGCGCAGGCGCTCGGCGCAGAGGGCGGCGGCTCGGGCCGCGGGGCGGGCGGCGCCGCCTGGCGCTGGGGCGAGCAGCGTTGCCGGGTGCCGGCCACGTACAGGTTCCATGTCGACGGGTCGTACCACTCGCCGCGCGGGCTCCAGGAGAAGGAGACGCGGTACCAGCCGACGTGAGGCGATTCGCTGCCGATCTCCTCGATCGTGCCGCTGCCGCCGTTCTGGCTGTCCACCCGCGTGCCTGGCCCGCAGTAGACGTTCTGGGCTCTGGCGGTCGCCGCCGGGCCGGTGAGGACGAAGAGGCAGAGCAGGAATGCGCGAGGGCTGATCCGAGTCATGGAGTCGGTTCCTCTTGGCTGGGTACTGCGGTCGACGGAAAGTGCGACTGCCTGGGCAGCCAGAGCGACGGCGCGAGAATGGCGATCAGCGAGTCACTGCTGCGATCACGCAACCTCGCGTGCTCATCGACCCTCTCACGGACTCCGGGAAGCAACCAAGCACCTAGAGGCGGTGGAGCGCAGCGCCACTGATGGACAGATTGGGGCGCCTCTCCGCCTGACCGCGGACGATGCGCTGGCGCAGGGCCAGGTAGGCGGGAAAGGCGACGATCCAGAGCAGGAACACTCGGATCGCGACCTGGATCGACGGCCGCCCCATCCAGCCCTCGTAGCGTTCCACCTCGAGCCGGTCGGCGTCTCGATAGGCCCAGACCGTGGAGAGCAGGACCACGGGGAGCAGCGCCGGCACGCCGTTCGCCTCGAACAGGGCGGCGAAGGCGCCGAGTCCGAGGGTTCCAAGGACGGCCAGGACGTTGGGGTTCATTTCAATTACCTCACTGACAGACGCGCAGCAAACGGGCCGAGGGGGCACCCCCGTTTCCCGGCGCGCAGAATCTGACTGTGAAACACTAATATTCCTTGACTTTGATACGCTCACAACGTAGGTTGTGGACGTTGGAGGGACGTGTCATGCGACTCGACCAGTTCACGGTGAAGGCCCAGGAAGCGCTCGGAGCCGCCCAGACTCGCGCGGAGAAGGCCGACCACCCCGAGTTCACGCCGGAGCACCTGCTCGCCACGCTCTTGGAGCAGGAAGGCGGCGTCGTGCCGTCGGCGCTCGCCAAGCTGGGCGTACCGGCGGTGCAGATCGCGGCCGAGGTCGAACGCGCCCTCGCCTCCCTCCCCCATACCCAGGGCGCTCACACCCAGGTCTCGCCCAAGCTCGACGGCGTGCTCAAGGCCGCGATGCGCGAGGCCGAGGCGCTCAAGGACCAGTACGTCTCGACCGAGCACCTGCTGCTGGCGCTGATCGAGTCGAAGACCGCCGCGGGCGAAGCGTTGCGCGTCAACGGCGCGAAACGCGAGGCGCTGCTGCACGCGCTGAAGGAGATCCGCGGCAACCAGCGAGTCGACAACCCCAACGCCGAGGAGCGCTACCAGGCGCTCGAACGCTACGGCCGCGACCTGACCGCCGCCGCGCGCGCGGGCAAGCTCGACCCCGTGATCGGCCGCGACGACGAAGTCCGGCGCGTGATCCAGGTGCTCTCGCGGCGGACCAAGAACAACCCGGTGCTGATCGGCGAGCCCGGCGTGGGCAAGACCGCGATCGTCGAGGGCCTCGCCCAGCGCATCGTCTCCGGCGACGTGCCGGAGTCGCTCAAGAACAAGAAGCTGGTCACGCTCGACATGGGCGCGCTGATCGCGGGCGCCAAGTACCGCGGCGAGTTCGAGGAGCGGCTCAAGGCCGTGCTCAAGGAAGTGATCGAGAGCGCGGGCGAGGTCGTGCTGTTCATCGACGAGCTGCATACGGTCGTCGGCGCGGGCGCCTCGGAAGGCGCGATGGACGCCTCCAACCTGCTCAAGCCGGCGCTGGCGCGCGGCGAGTTGCGCTGCATCGGCGCGACGACGCTGGGCGAGTTCCAGAAGCACGTCGAGAAGGACGCAGCCCTCGAGCGGCGCTTCCAGCAGGTCTACGTCGGCGAGCCGGACGTGCCGGGCACGATCGCGATCCTGCGCGGGCTGAAGGAGCGCTACGAGGTCCACCACGGCGTGCGCATCCAGGACACGGCGCTGGTCGCCGCGGCCACGCTCTCGAACCGCTACATCGCGGATCGCTTCCTGCCGGACAAGGCGATCGACCTGATGGACGAGGCGGCGTCGCGGCTGCGGATCGAGATCGACTCGATGCCGACCGAGATCGACGTCGTCGAGCGCCGGCTGGTCCAGCTCGAGATCGAGCGCCAGGCGCTGCAGAAGGAGACCGACAAGGCCTCGCGCGAGCGGCTGTCGATCCTGGAGCGCGAGGTGGCCGACCTGCGCGAGCAGAGCTCCGGCATGAAGGCGCACTGGCAGCAGGAGAAGGCGGCGATCGGCAAGCTGCGCGCGGTCAAGGAGCAGATCGAGAAGGCGCGCTTCGAGGCCGAGCAGGCGACGAACCGCGGCGATCTCGGCCGCGCGTCGGAGCTGCAGTACGGCACGCTGCCGGGCCTCGAGCGCCAGCTCGCGGACCTGAACTCCGCCCTCGCCGACCTGCAGAAGTCGCAGCGGATGCTGAAGGAGGAGGTCGACGCCGAGGACGTCGCCGAGGTGGTCGCCAAGTGGACCGGCATCCCGGTGGCGCGGATGCTGGAGTCCGAGGTCGAGCGGCTGCTGCGGATCGAGGACCGGCTGCGCGAGCGCGTCGTCGGCCAGGACGAGGCGCTGATGCTGGTCGCCAACGCCGTGCGCCGCTCGCGCGCGGGGCTGGGCGATCCCAAGCGCCCGGTCGGCTCGTTCCTGTTCATGGGCCCGACCGGTGTCGGCAAGACCGAGCTGGCGCGAGCGCTGGCGGAGTTCCTGTTCGACGACGAGAAGGCGCTCGTCCGCATCGACATGTCCGAGTACATGGAGAAGCACGCGGTGTCGCGGCTGATCGGCGCGCCCCCGGGCTACGTCGGCTACGACGAGGGCGGCCAGCTCACCGAGGCGGTCCGCCGTCGGCCGTACGCGGTGATCCTGTTCGACGAGATCGAGAAAGCCCACCCCGACGTCTTCAACGCGCTACTGCAGGTGCTGGACGACGGCCGCCTGACCGACGGCAAGGGCCGCACGGTCGACTTCCGCAACGCGGTCCTGATCATGACCAGCAACGTGGCGTCGGACTACCTGCAGGAGCTGGCCCGCCGCGGCGAAGTCGACAAGGACGCGCTGATGGACGCGCTGCGCCGCACCTTCCGCCCGGAGTTCCTGAACAGGATTGACGAGATCGTCACGTTCCACGCGCTGGGCCTCGAGCACGTCGGCGCGATCGTCGACATCCAGTTGAGGGACGTGCAAAAGCGTCTCGTCGACCGCAAGCTCACGCTGTCGCTGACGAAGGCGGCGAAGGACCTGCTCGCGGAGCAGGGCTTCGACCCGACCTTCGGCGCCCGCCCCCTGAAGCGCACGATCCAGCGCCTGGTCGAAAACCCCCTCGCGGTCCAGGTCCTCGCCGGCACCTACCACGAAGGCGACACGGTGGTGGTCGACGCGAGAGACGGCGCGCTCACCTTCGACAAGGAACAGGTAGCGACCGCGGCGAGCTGACCGCAGCGCCCGAGTCTCCAGGGGCGCGACGGGCGGAGCTATGATCCCCTGATGCAGGAGCCCGCACACCTGCCGAAGGCACTCGGCTTGAAAGTCGAGCGTGTGGCACGTCGCCTCGGCAAGCCCCGCCGCGTCGTCCTCCGGGAGGCCATCGAGGAGTACGCCGCTCGCCACGACGCGGATGCGGTGACCACGGCCATGAACCGCGCCGTCGCCGAGATCGATACCCGTGCTGATCCGGCTCTGGCAGAGGCCACTCGGACGTTGCTGGAGCGATCGGACTGGTGATCGGGCAGGGCGAGATCTGGTGGGCCGACCTGCCCGCCCCTCGCGGTTCAGAACCGGGCTTCCGAAGACCGGTGCTCGTCGTTCAGGGTGACGCTCTGAACTCGAGCCAGATCGCGACAGTCATCTGTGTCCCCATCACCAGCAACCTGAAGTGGGCTGACGCTCCCGGTAACGTCTTCGTGCGCGCTCGCCAATCCGGCCTCCCAAAGGACTCGGTGGCGAACGTCTCGCAGATCATCACCCTCGACCGTGCCACCCTGACCGAACGCGCCGGGCGCGTTCCTCGCGCTGTCCTGATCCGCGTGCTGGAGGGCATCGACATCGTCCTCGGTCGCTGACGATCGGGCCGACAACGACTGCTTGCGGAGCAGGCTTCGACCCCCTCGGCGCCCTCCCGCCGAGTGCTATCGCCCTTCCAGCGTGGAATCGTCCGCGGTCGGCCGGGTGGCCATTGCGGATTGAGGACCGGCGCGCTTGCGCGTTGGAGGGACGCAGCACTCGAGCGGCGCTTCCAGCAGGTCTACGTGGGCGAGCCCGACGTGCCGGGCACGATCGCGATCCTGCGCGGGCGGAAGGAGCGCTACGAGGTCCACCCGGCGTGCGCATCCTGGCCATTGGCGGCTCGGACTGCATCCTGGAGGTGGCCAAGCCGCGGCCTGCCCGAGGCTGCGCGGGACTGACCCGGCGGACCTACAATCCGCGGATGCGCACCCGCCACCGGGCCGAATGATCGGCTCGACCGTCGGCCGCTACCGCATCCTCGCCAGGCTCGGCGGCGGCGGCATGGGCGTCGTCTACGAGGCCGAGGACGCCGAACTCGGCCGCCGCGTGGCCGTGAAGTTCCTGCCGCAGGACTCGGCGCGGAGCGCGGACGCGCTGGAGCGCTTCCGGCGGGAAGCGCGAGCGGCCTCGACCCTGTCGCACCCCAACATCTGCGTGGTGTACGACGTCGGCACCCACGAAGGCCAGCCGTTCCTGGTGATGGAGCGGCTCAGCGGCACCAGCCTGAAGGCCGCCATCGCCGGCCAGGCGCTGCCGGTGGAGCGGGTTCTCGCGCTCGGCGAGCAGATCGCCGACGCCCTCGTCGCCGCTCACGGCGCCGGCATCGTCCACCGCGACCTCAAGCCCGCGAACCTCTGGGTCACGGACCGGGGCGAGGCGAAGGTCCTCGACTTCGGCCTCGCGAAGGTGGTGGCCCACCCCGACACCGCCCATGCGACCGAGGCCCGGACCCTCAGCGGCGAGTTGCTGACGGCGGCGGGGTCGGCCATGGGCACGGTCGCCTACATGTCGCCCGAACAGGCCCGCGGGGCGGCCGTCGACGCCCGCAGTGACATCTTCTCGCTGGGCATCGTGCTCTACGAGATGGCGACCGGGAGGCTTCCGTTCGAGGGCGGCAGTGCCGCCGAGTTCTTCGCGGGCATCCTCAAGAGCGAGCCGGCGCCGGCCTCCGGGATCAACCCGGCCGTGCCCCCGGAACTCGAGTGGATCCTCGCCAAGGCGCTCCAGAAGGACCCATCGCTGCGGTACCAGCACATGGCCGAGCTGCGAGCCGACCTGCGTCGCCTCCGCGCGGGGCACACCGAGCAGCTCTCGGCCCCGCGCAGCGAGCGCCGCCCGGCGCGATCCCGGCTGCGGCCCGTGGCCGCGGCCCTGCTCGCCCTCGCCGTCGGGGCCGGGGGGTTCGCCCTGTGGCAGCGAATGTCGCCCTCGAGCCGCAGACCCACCACTCCCTCGGTCGTCGTGCTGCCCTTTCTCGACCTCTCGGCCGAGAAGGACCAGGCGTTCCTCGCCGACGGGCTCGCGGAGGAACTGATGGGCGTCCTGGCTCGCGTGCCCGAGCTGCGCGTGATCGCCCGCACCTCCGCGTTCTCGTTCAAGGGCCAGCAGGTCGACGTGAAGGCGATCGCCGAGAAGCTGGACGTGTCGTGGGTCGTCGAGGGTTCGGTGCGGCGATCGGGCGATCGCGTCCGCATCAGCGCCCAGCTCGTGCGCAGCGCGGACGCCTCGCAGCAGTGGAGCGAGAGCTACGACCGGCCGCTGGAGGACGCGCTGCAGGTCCAGGACGAGATCGCCGAAGCGGTGGCACGGCAACTGAAGGTGTCGCTGCTCGGCAGCGGGTCGACGCCGCGACAGGTGGACCCGCGAGCGCACGCGCTCTTCGTGCAGGCCCGGCAACTCAACCGCATGGCGCCGAAGGAGAGCCTGGACCAGGCCCTCGAGCTCGTCGACCGCGCGCTCACGATCGACCCGCTGTACGCCCCCGCCTGGGATCAGCGGGCCTACAACTTCCTGGCCCGCGCCAATCGCGGGCTGATGGGAGAGGAGGAGGCGACGCGCCTGGCGCGCGAGGCGATCGATCGCACGCTCGCCGCCGACCCCGACTTCGCGCCCGCCCACGCCCGGCGCGGCGTGATCGCGGCCGAGGACGGCGACCTCGAGACGGCGGCCCGCCACCTGCGACGTGCCGTCGAGCTCGACCCGTCGAACCTGATCGTCCTCGCCGAGTCCACGACCCTGCTCGCCTAGCTCGGCCGCACGGCCGACTCGGTCCGCGTGCTCGAACACGTGGTCTCGCTCGATCCCGCGAATCCCGTGTTCCTCGTGAACCTCGCCTCGTCCTACTACGAGGATCGCCGCTACGGCGACGCGATCGAGGCGGCGCGCGGCGTGCTGCGGCTGTCGCCGGGCCGGCCGTCGGCGCTGCGCATCCTCGCGCGCGCGCAGCTCCTGGCCGGCAACGCCGCCGAGGCGCTGGCCCTAGCGCCGGAGCTGAAATCGGAGCGGGAACGCCGGACGGTCCTGGCGATGGCGTACCACGCCCTCGGCCGGAAGCCCGAGGCCGCAGCGGCTCTCGCCGAACTGCGGACCCTCGCGGCCCAGAGCACGGTCCACGTGCCCCAGGTCCTGGCCTTCCGCGGCGAGAAGGATGCGGCCTTCCGGTGGCTGGACGACGCCCGTGCCGTCGAGAGCGAGGCCTTCAAGACGAATGTCTTCGACCCGGCGTTCGACAACCTGCGGGCCGACCCGCGCTGGCAGGAGCTCCTGCGGCGGATCGGCTGCGCGCCGGAACAGGTGGCCCGGATCCCGTTCGAGGTGCGCCTCCCCGGCTGATCGGAGCGCCCCCGGGCCACGTCGGCTACGACGAAGGCGGCCAGCGGCCGGAAGGCCAAGAGCGGCGGCGACGACCGGAGCGGCGTACGGTCGGGGGCCGGGGCGCTACCGCGACGCTCGCCCGATCGCGAACAGCTTGACGAGCGCCAGCCCGGCGACGAAACCGCCGACGTGGGCCGCGTAGGCGACGCCGCCGCCCTCGGAGCCACCGCCCAGCATGCCCATGCCGGCGACGACCTGCAACACGAACCACATGCCGAGGGACACCCAGGCGGGCATGTCGCGGGTGCCGCGGCCCACCAGCATGCGCACGCGCCGGCCCGGGAACAGCAGCAGATAGCCGCCGAGTACGCCCGAGATGGCGCCCGAGGCCCCGAGGCTCGGCACCAGCATGTTGCCGCCCGTCGCGGCCGTGGTGAAGACGTGGGCGAGCGAGGCGATGACGCCGCAGACGAGGTAGAAGGTCAGATATCGCAGGTGCCCGAGGGCGTTCTCGATGTTGTCGCCGAAGATCCAGAGATAGAGCATGTTGCCACCGAGGTGGGCGAGCCCGCCGTGCATGAACATGGAGACCAGCAGGGTCAGGTAGACCGTGATCGGCGTGGGTTGCAGCACCCCGGCCACCGCGTCTCGCCCGCTGACGATCTCCTGGGGCACCGTCGAAAACGCATAGGTGAAGCGCTCGTTCGTCCCCATCCCCTGCAACAGCACGAACACCGCGACGTTCACCGCGATCAGGACCCAGTTGACGTACGGGGTGACGGTGCGACCGGAGTCGTCGTCGGCGATCGGGATCATGCTCATGGCGAACCTCGCCGTTCGGGACGTGCAAGATCCAGACCGCCACTGAAATGCCTGCGGGGCAAGCCCCGCGCGGCGGGGCCGACGGGAGACTTTGCAAGGATTGCAAAGACGAGCGTCAGCCCCACTCTGCACCGGAGTCGTCCCGGCGAACCGGATCCAGCAGACGGAACGCGTACCTCGCGGTTCACGTACTCTCCGGTAGCGTCGCCGGGACTCCCGTGCGGCTCGCACACGATGGGGGCCCGATGACGACAGTGGCAGATACCGCGCGTCCGCTCCGCCTTTGGCCCGGCGTCGCCCTGGTCGCGGTGCAGTGGCTGGCCTGGTGGGTCGTGCCGAGGGTCGCGCCCGACGCCACGTTCGTGGCCGTGCTCACCTCGCTGGCGTGCGGCCCGGCGCTGCTGGTGTGGTGGGCCTTCTTCAGCCGCGCCCGCTGGCCGGACCGCCTTGGCGGGGTGGTCCTGGTGATCGCCGCCATGGCGGCGACGCCGTCACTGCTCCACGAATCGGTGGCGAAGGGGAACATGGGCTTCCAGTTCTTCCTTTGGGCGATCCCGTTCGTGAGCCTGGCGCTGGTCGCCTCGGCGGTGATCGGCCGCGGCCTGGCCGACGGACCCCGGCGCGCGATCATGGCCGCAGCCATCCTGCTGGCGTGTGGCGCGTTCATGCTGCTCCGCAGCAAGGGCGTCACCGGCGACGGCATGCCGGAGTTCACGTGGCGCTGGACGCCGACGGCGGAGGAGCAACTGCTGGCGCACGACGGGGAGTTGCCGGCGAGTGCGCCGGCGGCGACGACGCGGGTAGCCCCACCCGCTGTTGCAGCCGATCAAGGCCACAACGCCACCCCCGGCGCCGCGCCGGAGACGGCCGACGCGCCACGATCGCCCCTCGTGCCGGAGCCCACTGCGCCGGCCACCGCCGCCACGAAGCCGGCCGCGTGGCCCGGCTTCCGCGGACCGCATCGCGACGGTGTCGTCGCCGGCCTGAAGATCGCGACCGACTGGACCGCGTCGCCACCGGCCCTGCTGTGGCGGCGGCCGATCGGGCCCGGCGTGTCGTCGTTTGCGGTCCAGGGCGGCCGGCTCTACACGCACGAGCAGCGCGGCGAGGAGGAGATCGTCGCCGGTTACGACCTGGCCAACGGCGAGCCGCTGTGGACCCACCGCGACGCGGCGCGGTTCTGGGACTCGCACGTCGGCGCCGGGCCGCGCGCGACGCCGGCGCTCGGCGACGGCCGCGTGTTCACGCTGGGGGCGACCGGGATCCTGAACGCGCTCGACGCCGGCGACGGCGCGCTGCTGTGGACGCGCGACGTGGCCATCGACGCCGGCGGCAAGCGGCCGCTGTGGGGTTTCGTGAGCTCGCCGCTGCTGGTCGACGGCCTGGTGATCGTCCACGCCGGCGCGCTGGCCGCCTACGACGCCGCCACCGGCGAGCCGCGCTGGCGCGGCGCTGCCGAGAGCGGCAGCTACAGCTCTCCCCACCTGTTGACGCTGGGAGGCGTGCCACAGGTGCTGCTGACGACCCACACCGGCGTCACCAGCGTCGCGCCGGCCGACGGCACGCCGCTCTGGGAGCATGCCTGGGCGGGAGCCGACTGGCGGGGCATCGGCGTCATGCAACCGGTCGCCACCGCGGACGGCGACGTGCTGATCAGCATGGTGGACAGCAGCGCCTCCCCGATCGGCACCCGCCGGCTGGCCGTGGGGCGCGGGCCGGAGGGCTGGACCGTCCAGGAGCGCTGGACCTCGATCGCGCTGAAGCCCGCCTTCAACCAGGTCGTCGTCCACGACGGCCACGCCTTCGGCTTCGACAACCGCATCCTGTCGTGCATCGACGTGGCGAGCGGCGAGCGCAAGTGGAAGGGCGGCCGCTACGGCAGCGGCCAGCTCCTGCTGCTGCCCGAGCAGGACCTGCTGCTGGTGGTGACGGAGCAGGGCGAGCTGGCGCTGGTCCAGGCGGCGGCCGACGCGTTCGTGGAGCTCGCGCGCTTCCCCGCGATCGAAGGCAGGACCTGGAACCAGCCAGCCCTGATCGGCGACGTGCTGCTGGTCCGCAACGGCGAGGAGATGGCCGCGTTCCGGCTGCCGCGCGGCGGGGTCGGCGCCACGGACTAAGCCGTGGGCGCGGGCGCCGCGCGCGCAACCACCGCGAGTTGTTCCCGCCAGGCTGCTGCGTCGACACGTCCGTCCGCCAGCCGGTCGACCCATTCGAAGGGCTGTACTCGCACTCCTTCGCGTTCCAGGGTCGCCGTGGCGCCGGGCCCGGACACCACGAGGAGGCCGCGCTCGTGCAACCACAGCGCGAACCAGTGGGCGAGGATCGCGTGGCGCTGGCGCCGCCGCGCCTCGGCCGAATAGACGTTGAGTCCCACCCGCAGGCGATCCGAGAGGCCCTCGTCGGCCAGCAGCGCCGGGAGATTCGTGATGCGTGCACCGGCGAGGGCCGCGCGGCGCGGTTCGACGACACGATTCCAGAGCAGCGGCAGCACGGCATTCCCCCAGTCGTCCCACGAGAGCAGCCGCAACTCGCCAAATCGCTCCGGCTCGGCCAGCTCGGCGGCCACCAGGCGATCCTCGTACGCCGCCGAGCCCGCGAGCAGGCCCGGGCCCGACATCAACCGCGGCGGCGCCGGGTCGCAAGGCAGGCCGAGCGCAGCCAGCCGCTCGCGCAAGGGCGGGTGCGTGTCGTCCGCGGCCCCCGGGGCCTGCAGATGTTCGGCGAAGGCCTGGCGGTGGCGCTCGACTTCGATGTTGGACACGAAGCGCTGGTAGCCCTCCAGCAACGGCGCTCGAAAGCCCTCGTCGAGCGTGGGCCGGACGACCTGCTCCAGGTAGGCCCCCCACAGACCGTCGTGCTGCTCGAAGGCGATCAGCGCCGATCCCAGGTTCGCGGCGCCCGCGAGCCGCGCGGCCAGCGCGTCGGCCCGCGTCTCCTGTTCGCGCGAGGCGGGCCGGGTGAGCTTCAGGTAGAGACGGCCGTAGGCCTGGAACGGCAGGTGGAGCCAGACGTTCGAGCCCTCGAGCCGGTGCAACGCGGCGGCGATCGCGCGCGAGGTGCGGTACTGCCAGGGCCCGAGGCCCACGTCGCCGCCGACGTGGTGCCCCATCTCGTGAGCGACCACGGCCCGCAGCTCGGCCTCCGAGAGGATCACGAAGGCGGGCAGGCCGAGGCCGAGGATCGGTTCTCGCCGCAGCCCGAGCCAGCGCGGTCGGCTGCCGGCGAACGCGGTCAGGTCGCGGACCAGGTACACGTGCCGGGGCAGCGGATGGCCCGCGGCCCGCGCCAGGCTCTCCAGGACCTCGAACAGCCGCGGCTCGGCGCCGCGCTGCAGTTCCTGTCCCGGTTCCGACCATCGCTCGCGCGTGGGCAGCAGGCCCCATCCCAGGTATCCGGCGCCGACCAGCGCCAGCGCGCCGCCGAGCCCGACGGCGCCCTGGTACTTCAGCTCCAGCCACGGCAGGCTCAACAGGGCGGCGACCAGCACCAGCCCGGTGACGTAGAAGCCGAGGTAGAGCGCGAGAGCGACGAACGCCCTTCGCTTCAATCCGCCGGCCAGCTCTCGAGCGCGCGGCTCGCGAAACCGTGCACCGCGTCGCATCGCGCGGCCAGTTCGCGCAGCCGACGCACCTCGGCCGCGGGCAAGCCGGGCTGCCGGGAGCGCGCGACGTGGAGCGCGGCGCGCACTCCCATCGCCAACTCGTCGACCGCGTCGGTCCAGGCCCCCTGGGCGAGGTAGGCGTCGATGGCGTCGCCCGGCAGTGCATCGTCGACCAGCGGCTCCAGCCGGCTCAACGCCGCCGTGTCTCCGATCCGACGGGCCTCGCCGAGCAGCAGCACGAGCACCTCCTCGTCCAGCGCCTGCAGCGTCTCGGCCCGGGACGCGGGGATGCGGCCGAGCGCGCCGCGCGGCTCGAAGTGCGCCGCGTGCGTGAGCTGCCAGTAGTCGGCGAACGGGCCCTGCCCGACCTTCGCGACGTCGACCTGACGGGGTGCGGTCCAGAAGCGGATGCCCCAGCGAGCGAGATCCTCGGGCTGCTGCTCCGGGAGCTTCGCGAACAGCGCGTTCGCCTTCGCACCGCCACCCTCGAGCCAGCCGTAGGTCGCGGCCAGCCGCAGCTTCTGTTGGCCCTCCGCCAGCGTGAACGCCTCGGCGGCGACGCGCTTGGCCTCCTCGACCCGAGCCAGCGCCGCCAGCGCCAGCACGTGGTCCTCCGCGAGCGGGACCCACTCCTTTCGGGCCGCGTCGTGGACCCGCTCGAGGATCGCCAGGGCTTCGGCGAACTCCAGGGCCCGCACCGTCCCGAAGCTCACCAGTCGACCGAAGTGAACGTGCTCCGGGTGACGGGCCAACCACTCCCTCCCCATCACCAGCGCCTCGGCGTTGGGCAGCAGCCTCGCGTACAGGTACGCGGCGTCCGCGGCCTCGGGCGCCTCCGCGTGCCGGGCTCGATAGGCCTCGAGCAGTTCCGCCTGCTGGCCGGAAGCCTGGGCCAGGGTCTGGTACAAGCGGTGATGGTCGATGGAGTTCTGGTGCTTGCCAACGGCCGTCCTGGCGGCGACCAGGGCCTCGTCCGCGGCCCCCGCTGCTCGCATCAGGCTCACGCCGGTGTTCAGGCTGTCGAGGCCGCCGTCGTCCACCAGCAGCAGGGCGCGCGCCAGGGCGAGGCTGGACTTGAGTTTCGGCCTGGGCCGCGACATCAGGTAGCCGGCGCAAGCCCGCGCGCCCCCCTCGTCGAGGTCGAGCTGGTCGCGGCGGGCGACCTTCTGGCTCTTGGACATCTTGATCGAGGACGGCGGGACCTGGAACAGGTAGTCCGGCCGCGGGGTGCGGATGTTGCGCTCGCCGCAGTAGACCGTCGGCTTGTCCTCGGGCTGCTTGCCGCCGTCCGCGACGTAGAAGACGGCGGCGCGGTACAGCGGCGCTGCGCCGGCGACGTTCCAGACGAACACGTCGGTTCCGCCCTCGACGTCCAGCTCTCCCGTCTCGATCTCCGCGCCACCCGCCGCCTTCACGCTGACCGCATGACGTCCGGCCGGAACGCTCACCGCGACCCGCCCGCCCGCGGGCACGCTCAATTCGGCGTCCGCGATGCGCGCGGTCACTGCGCGGGGGAGCGCGTTCACGAAGTGAACGTCGTTGTGCCGGGCCGCCCAGACCGCCTGGTACGCGGCGCCGGCCAGGGCGCCGAACACCCCGAGCACGACCAGGCGATTCCACAGCCAGATCGGCCACGACATCGGCAGCTTGCCGATGAAGTACCAGCCCTGCTTCTTGCCGCCTTCTTCGGCGTCGGCCACCAGGTACTGCGCCAGCGGAAAGAGCGGCACGAACACGACGGTCAGGAAGTGGGTCTTGACGTAGGTGCCGTCGGCGTCCGCATCGGCACTGCCGTACACGCTGGCGCCGACTCCGTTGATGGTCGTGAGCACGGGCGTCCGCTTGGCGGGCGCGACGAACAGGCGTCGGTGGCGCAGCAACTCGTCGACGACCGGTCGCAGGGCGCCGACCTTCCCGAGCAGTCGCGCCCACCACAGCGCTCGGTACACGCGATGCGGATCCCCTCGTTCGAGCGCGACCGCCACCGACGGCACGCTGTCGGCGACGTTCCCCAACTCCGGCGCCCGCTCCAGCAGGCCTGCCGGATCCCTGTATCGCTGAGTCCCCACGCAACCTCCCCCGCGGCAGAGCAGCCCATGGGCCGCACCGCGTGCGCTCCTCGTTCGTTTTTCCCGGGACGGTGACGGGACTCTAGACAGGTCGTTCGCAGCGCGCAAGGGCAGAGCGCCGAACGGAGCGGCAACGGCCCGCGGCTAGACTCGCTCCCTGATGGCAGGGAGCGAGGCAGGCGCGGGGAGCCGCGGCAGGGTCGCGAGGTCCGAGGACACTTGGCTGTGGGTGGCGGCCGCCGTGTCGCTGGGGCTGAGCCTGACACCGTGGGCGTCGATCCTGCTGTACCCCTTCAAGCTGTTCACCACCTGGGTCCACGAGTGCGGTCACGCCGTGGCCGCCGTCCTGGTGGGCGGCCAGGTGGCTTCGATCACGATCGCGTCGGATACCAGCGGCCTGACCCACAGCCTGGTGCCCGTCGGTCGGCTCTCCCAGGGCTTCGTCGCTGCCGCGGGTTACCTCGGTGCGGCCGTCGTGGGATGTCTGCTGATGGCCGCGACCCGCGTCGAGCGAGCCGCGCACGGGGTGCTGGCGGCGATCGGGACGCTGATGCTGCTCAGCCTCGTGCTCTGGGTCCGCAACCTGTTCGGGGCCCTGGTCGTGCTGGCCTGGAGTGCGGCGCTGGCCGCGCTCGCGCGGCGGGGAGGCGGGCCCGCGCCGCGATTCGTGCTCGGCTTGCTGGCGATCCAGGTCGCGCTGAACTCGGTCTTCGACATTCGCGTGCTGTTCCTGCTGGACGGCGGGCCGTCGGACGCCGCGACGATGGCGCAGCTCTTCCTCGTGCCCGCGTGGATGTGGGCCAGCGCGTGGATCGTGATGGCGGTCGTGATGCTGGGGGCGACGCTGTGGCTGACGCGTGGGCGCGGCGCGCGGTCGTGACCGTCAGCGCAGCTCGCGCAGCACGCGAAAGCCATAGTCCGCGTAGCGCGAGGCCGGGGGCAGGCTGCTGCGCGCGGAAGGCGGCGACCAGCGGACGTGATGCCGCCACGAGCCGCCACGGCTCGATCGACGCTCGCCACAGCCGGTCACCGCCGCCAGGCCGGGCACCGTGTACACGTCCTCGCACCACTCGTGCACGATCGTGCCGATGTCCAGCAGGCCGTAGCCGTTCGGCGTACCCAGGCCGACGCGCCAGGGCCCGCGCAGCGGCCCGCCCGGCACCTCGCCGGCGGGCATGTCGTTTCCCCACGCGGTCGCCGCCTGCTCGAGCCCGCCTCGCGCGCCGCGCTCCCACTCGCTCTCGGTGGGCAGCCGCCAGCGGGAGCCGTCCACGTCCGAGAGCCACTGGCAGTAATCCCTGGCCTCGAACCAGGTGATCCCCACCACCGGCTGATCGGGCCGGCAGAAATCGGGGTCGGCCACGAACGGGGCGGGAGCCAGGCCGCGGGCCGCCGCGAACGCCGCGTACTGGAGGTTGGTGACCGGCGTGCGACCGAGGGCGAACCGCCGCACCTCGACCCGGGTCGGTGGCGCTTCGTCCGGGCGGCCGCGCGCTGAGCCACGCCAGAAGCAGCCGCCGGGCACTTCGCAAACCTCGGGTAGGACGAAGCCGGGCCTCTGCACTCGGAGGATCCTATCGCTGTCGCGAGGGCGCCACGCGGCACCCTCGCGACC
>JAMPXO010000018.1 GCA_023701125.1 Vicinamibacteria bacterium
ATACTGGTCTAGACCGTGGAGGTGGTGCGATGGCGACCGCGAAGCTGTTCCGCAACGGCCGCAGCCAGGCCGTGCGGCTGCCGAAGGAATTCCGCTTCGAGGGCGACGCGGTGGAGATCCATCGTCAGGGGGAGAACGTGATCCTCGCCCCCCTGCCCCGCCGGGAATGGCCTCGCGGCTACTGGAACCGCTGGGGCAGGGCGAGCCGGGACCTGCGCCCCGTCGCGGCGCTGCCCGCGGGCGGCTCCGTGATCGACCTGGACGAGGCTTGAAGTACCTCCTCGACACCAACACCTGCATCTACGCGCTCAAGCTGCTGGGCCGGGTCGTCGAGCGGCTGCGCGAACGCTCTCCGGACGAGATCGGCGTCTCGATCGTGACCGTCGCCGAGCTCTGGTTCGGAGCGCGCAAGAGCCGGCGTCCCGCTGCGACGCGCCGCGAGATCGACGCCTTCCTCGCGCCCCTGGCCGTCGTCCCTTTCGATGCCGCTGCGGCCGACGCCTACGCCAGCATACGCATGGAGCTGGAAGCGGCCGGCCGCCCGATCGGCGAACGCGACCTGCTGATCGCCGCCATCGCTCTCGCCCACCGCCTGACGGTGATCACCCGCAACGGCCTCGAGTTCTCGCGCGTGCCCGACCTGCAGGTCGAAGACTGGTACTGACGCGGCAGCCGCGCCCGCGGGTCAGAAGGCTTCCTTGTTGACCACGTAGGGCATCCGCCGCGGGTCGCCGTCGTAGTGGCCCTCGAGCACGTCGATCACGGCCTGCACGCAGCGGCCGGCCATGCCCACCTCGGGGTCGGGCGACAGACGAGTCGCGCGGGCGGCCGAGGCGGCGTGGTTGAACAGGCGCAGCTTGAGCTTCAGCCGCTCGTCGAGCAGCGGGCTCGTCGCGGGCAGCGGCTCGCGCTCGAACACGTCGAGCGCCGCCCCCGCGATCCAGCCCTCGTGAAGAGCGCGGGCCAGCGCCGCCTCGTCCACGACCGCGCCGCGCGCGGTGTTGACCAGGTACGCGGTCGGCTTCATCAGTCGCAGCCGGCGCGCGTCCATCAGGTGGTACGTGGGTTGCGCGGACTCGCCGGGCCGGGTCAGGCTGACGTGCAGCGAGACGAAGTCGGCACGGCGCAGGGCGTCCTCGAGGCCAACCCGCTCGATCACCTGCCGATGGGTCGCGAGGCCCGCGGCGTGGCGCGCCGCCATCACCCCGCGCACGGCCGTGACGAAGTCGTCGTGATCCGCGCCGGGATCGTGACAGAGCACGTCCATGTCGAAGCCGAGCGCCTTGCCGACCAGGGCGCGGCCGATGCGGCCGAGGCCGATCACGGCCAGCGTCTTGCCCGTCACCTCGTCGCCCAGCCACGGCTGGTGCGGATGCCAGGTCGACCACGTGCCCTCGCGCACCGCCTGCTCGGAGGGCCACAGCTTGCGGGCGACGGCGCCGAGCATGAAGAACGCGAACTCGGCCGTGGCGTGGGTGAGCACGTCCGCGGTGTTCGAGAACGGGATGCGGTGCACGTTCGCGGCGGCACGGTCGATGTTGTCGAAGCCGACCGCGTCCTGGGCGACGACCTTCAGGCCGTGGGCGGCGCCGGTCGCCAGCACCTCGGCGTCGATCGGGTCGCGCAGCGTCGTGATCAGCGCGTCGATCCCCGAGCGCAGCTTCTCGAGCACGAGCGCCTTCGGCGGCGGCTCGAGCCGGTCGTACACCTCGAGCGCCCAGCCGCGCTCGCGCAAGCGCTCGAGCGCTTCCTGGCCGATGTCGCAGGTCGCGTAGATGCGAAAGGTCACGGCACGCTCCCGGCCCCGATTCTAGGTTCTCCTTGCCAACGGCCGCCTGGCTGCCGATCTTCAACGCATCGGACTGCTCCGGCCGCTGCTGCGGTGTGGTCTTTCCCGCCACCGGTTCCCCCCGGGGACCGCGCCCGCACCCTCCCGCGGCCCTGATCACGGCACTTGGCCGAACGCGAGGAGGGGTCATGGCGCATCGCAGGATCGAGGTGGAGGCCGACGATCTCGAGGCGGCACGCGCGAGCGTGCTGCATCAGCTCGGGACGGGCGAGGTCGTCCTCAAGGAACAGGTGATCGCGGACGGCAGGCCGCACCACGTCGCACGCCACGCGGCCACGGTGGCCGAGGCCTGCGAGATGGTCCGCCGGTCGATTCCCGCGGGCGCGACCGTCGTCGAGGAGACGTGCACCCACGAGCCCGAGACGCGGAAGGAGATGCTCGAGGCGTTCGACGAGACGGAGGTCTCGCAGGCGATCGCCCAGCGCCTGGGCGCCGACGCCGAGGTGGCGGCGGTGAAGCCGCTGACGCCGGGCCGGAAGGGCTTCCTCGGCCTGGGCCGCAAGCCCGGGTCGTGGGAGGTCGAGGTCCACCTGCCCGCCAGCGCCGAGCTGACCTGGAAGAGCAAGGCGAAGCTGGCCGCCGAGGTCGGCGAGAAGCCGCAGGAGCGCTTCGAACGCTACCCGGGCTCGGGCGTGTGCGACGTGTGCAACGCCTCGATCTCGTCGTTCGAGGCCTTCAAGGTCCCGGTCGCCACGTTCTACGGTTCCCGCGCGTACAAGAACTTCCTGCGCAACCACCCGATGCTCTCGATGATGGGCGGCAACGTCGACGCCTACATCGCCAACATGCGCGCCATGGACCACACGACCCACTCGGCGGTCTGCCCGAGCTGCATCCACATGTTCGAGTAGCCCCGGCTGTCCCCGCCGGGCGGGCCGGCCCGACTCCCGGGAGACACGCATGACGGACGAGCGACTCGTCGACGTCTTCGACCTGCGGCAACAGAAGAACGTCTTCGCGCTGGCCGGGCTCGGCTGCGCGGGGCTCGGCACCTGGTTCGTGCGCAGCTCGTTGCTGGCGGCGATCCGATACGACGTCGAGGCCGTGACCTCGACCGGCCCTCCCAGCGTGCTGATGTCGCTGCCACCGCCGTTCGACCTCGGCGGCCTGGTCGCGTCGGGCCTGTACTGGCTCTTCTACGCGGGCGCACTGACGGCACTCGCTTCGCGTGTCCAGTCCGAGCGCGGATGGGTGCTGGGCTTCGCGGTTGCCGACGCCGCGTGGCTGACGCTGGTCAACGGCGTGCGCAACAGGGGCCTGCCGGCGGCGTCCGACCTCCTGATTGGCGCCGTCGGCACGGTCATCGGCATGGTCGTGCTGATCGGCCTGTTCCGGTTGACGCGCCGCGCCGGTCTCGCCCTGGTGCTGGGCCTGCCGGCCGGGACGCTGCTCGAGTGGCTGTGGGGCGACCTCGCGCGGACGGCGTTGTGGTGGGGACAGGGCGCGTCCGTCTCGTTCGGGCTCGAGTCCGCCGCCCTCGGCCTGTACTTCCGGCTCCAGGGCTGCCTCGCGACCTTCGTCCCGGGCCTGCTGTTCGCGGCGGGGCTGCGGATCGACGAGCGGCGACGAACAGCGGTCGCCGGGAGCGGGCGGACCGAGGCCCTCCCGCGGCGGCTCGTGGTCGGCGGGCTGTTGGCGCTGGGGGCGGCCGCGGTGGGCCTGACCGCTCTGGCGTTCGGCCTGCTCGCCTCGCCGGCCCCGGCCCGCGCCCGGATCGTCCTCTTCCTGGCGTTCCCGTTGCTTGTCGCGAACGCCGGGCTCTGCGCCTTCCTCGTCCACGGGATGTGGAGCGCGGTGCCCGCCGCGCAGGCGCGCACCACGCCGGGACGCGCGGTCGGGCTGCTCTTCGTGCCGCTCCTCAACCTCTACGGGCTGTTCCCGGCGATCGCCGGCTTCGCGACCGACTGGAACCGTTCGCGGCCCGCGGACGACGTGCGGCGCCTGCCGTCCACCCCCTTCGTGCTGCTGCCGGCGCTGGCGGTGCTGACGTCGGTGACGATGTTCGCGCTCGGCCCCGCACTCGAGGAGTGGCGCGACCACTCGGGCCTGCTGCTGTCGTTCAGCCTTTGGCTCGGGCTGAGCACCTCGTTTCTCACGGTCGTTGTCGCGTCCCTCGCGTGCGACGCCGTCAACGGCGTGCTCCCGGCGGCGGGCGCGGCGGCGACCCCGCCCACGAAAGCGCAGCCGCAAACCGCGACGCCCGTCGGGCCGGCACCGGCGCAGGTCACGCCGCTCGCTCGCACCTGCGGGTCCTGTGGAAAGGCGGTGCGGCCGTTCTCGGCGCCGAGCGGCGCCTGGTCAGGCACGGCGGCCGAGTTCGCGGCGCTGCCACAGATCGAGCCGGATCACGCCTTCGTGTGCGAGGGCTGCGACGCGGCGATCTGCCCGGTCTGCGCGGGCCAGCGCGCCTCGCAACTCGGTCGCCGCGAGTTCGTCTGCCCCCGCTGCGGCCAGTCTCCGTTGCGCACGATCTACAGGAAGGGAGACCTATGAGTTTCTGGGGGAAGCTGTTCGGTACCACCGGTGAGTCGGGACGGCGTCCGCCGCTGGCTGACGACCCGACGGCCTCGTTCGTGGCGTGCCTACCCCGAGGGGATTACTTCGTGATCGCAATCGACGACGCCCGCGGCGGTGCAGCGGCAATAGCCGAGGACATAGCGTCTGTCGCACACCAGCACCAATCGGACTGTCGCCATAGGACTTTCCCGCTGGGAGACAACTTCGAGGTCGGTGGCCTGACTGTCGCAAACCGCGCCATGCTCGTCGTTGGTGGGCTACAGGGCCTCAGCGCGTCCAGCGTGGCTGTCTTCACCGCCAGCCAACGAGAAGCGCGCATCGTCACGCGGGCGACTCACAGCTAGACCAGCGCGACCACGCCAATCTGTGGCGCGCTCCAGGGTTGTGGGGGCTGACCACGAGGTATCGAGGTCTGCCGCTCAAGCGCGGGCAGGTTACGAACGCCTCTTTCTGTCCAGCAAGGCTCTCTCATGCCGGATTCGGGCGCGAATCTCAGCGATCCCTGGGAAAACCCTGGGCTGCAGTACGCACTTGAGGTACCAAACGAGAGGAGCCGCGCCTCTCGCCACGTTCCGCTGACAAGCCCGTAGTCCGCGTCCGATATTGAAGCCCCGCTGAGCCCGATGTCCGGTTTCCCGGCCGTCGCGTCACCAGAGCTGCCACCAGTGGTGAGGTGACTTCTGAGCTGCCGCCACGGGCAGAGCCGGTTCGGGGTCGGCGGCCGACGACAGCGGCGTGCTCCGGCCGCAGGCCTCACACTTGAGGTCCGGTCGCCCGAGGAGTTCGCCCTTCACGTCGACCTCGATGCTGAGACTGACGTGACTCGATCCGCACTGCGGGCACTTCAGGTTCGCCAGATCCATGACTGTCGTCCTCCCTCGCCATCGCCCAGGGCGGCCTGCCTTCAAAGATCGTGCGTACTCGCCGAAAGTCAAGGGCTCCGACGTCGCCCGCGCCGAGATTGGCCCCAGCGAAAAAGGCAAGACGTCCTTGGTCGGACCGGAATGAGCCACCCCCTGGCTCCGCTCGGCTTGCCTGGTGCGGCGGGAGGGGCTAGCGTCGAGACATCACGAGGAGGAGCTGCAGTGAGACTGTCGAAGCAGGTCGTGGGGATGGTGGCTGTTCTGGCCGTGGCGGGCGCGGCGTATGCCAACGATGCCTACAAGGCGCGGCACGACGCGATGGAGGCGGTCGGCGACGGCATGGGCACGCTGTCCGCAATGGCCAAGAAGGAGAAGCCGTTCGACGCGGCGGTCGTCAAGGCGACCGCGACGAAGATGGCAGCCGACCTGAAGACGGCGGCCGCCCAGTTCCCCGCCGGCAGCGGCGGCGGCGCCTCGCGCGCCAAGGCCGAGATCTGGTCCGACGCCGCGGGCTTCGCCGCGCTGATGAAGGACTCACAGACGGCAGTCGCCGCGCTGCAGGAAGTCAAGGACGAGGCCGCGTTCGGCACCGCGCTGCGCGCTGCGGGCGGGACCTGCAAGTCCTGCCACGACAAGTACCGCCTGCCCAAGCAGTGACCCGGGCCCGTCGCGCCCTGGCGGTGCTCGCCACGCTGGCCGTGGCGGGCACCGCCGCCTTCCTGCTGCTCACCCGCCCGGCGTCGCTGCCGCCGGGGGCGATCCCGGCGACCCAACAGGCTGACCTGCACAACGGCGAGGTGATGTTCCACGCCGGCAGTTGCGTCGCCTGCCACAAGGCCGCCGAGGGTGGCCCGGGCGCCGATCGGGGCCTGCCCGCGGGCGGCTTCGCGTTCCCGACCCCGGTCGGGACCTTCTATCCGCAAAACCTGACGCCCGACCCGGAGACGGGGCTGGGGCGCTGGAGCGAGACCGACTTCGTCGCCGCGATGACGCTGGGCGTGTCGCCGGCGGGCCGCCACTACTTCCCCGCGTTCCCGTACGCCGCGTACCGGGCGATGAAGACCGCGGACCTGCTCGATCTCTTCGCCTACCTGAAGAGCCTGCCGGCCGTGAGGGCGCCGGCACGACCGCACGACGTGCCCGTCGTGTCGGTGGCGAGCCGCGGCGTCGGGTTGTGGAAGCAGCTCGCGTTCCGCCAGCCGCCGTACGCGCCGCCGCCCGGGCGCAGCGCGTCGTGGACGCGAGGCGCCTACCTGACCAACGCTCCCGGCCACTGCGGCGAGTGCCACACGCCGAAGGACCTGGCGATGGTCGCCGACGAGAGCCGGCACATGGCCGGTGGCCCGCACCCCGGTGAAGCCGGCAAGGTGCCGTCGCTGCGCGGCCTGCTGGCGGCGAAGAAGTACAAGAGCGTCGACGACCTCGCGCTCGCGCTGTCCGCGGGCGAGGAACTCGGCTACGAAAACCTGTCGAGCGGCGGCATGGGTGCCATCCAGTCCAACCTGTCACGGTTGCCCGAGAGCGACCTCAAGGCGATCGCCGAGTACCTGTTGAGCCTGGAGTAAACCCCGTGGCCCGCGACTTCCTCTCGGAGAACATCCACCGCCTGGGCGACCTGCTCGGCGAGACGCTCGTCGAGCAGGAGGGCGCGGCGCTTTTCGAGCGGGTCGAGCACGTGCGAGCGCTGGCCAAGGCCGGCCGCGCCGGCGACGAGGCCGCGGTCGCACGACTGCTCGAGCGGCTGGCCGCGCTGCCGCTGGTCGAGGCCCGCGGCGTCGCCAAGGCCTTCGCGTCGTACTTCCAGCTCGTCAACCTGGCCGAGGAGCAGGAGCGCCTGCGCGTGCTGCGCGAGCGGGCGCGGGACTCGGACGCGAGCGGCGCCGCGATGGGCGAGACGCTGGCGGCGGCGCTCGCGGAACTGAAGACGCGCGGCGTGCCAGCCGCGCAGGTCGCCGCGTTGCTGGCGGCGTGCCGGGTGATCCCGGTGCTGACCGCCCACCCGACCGAGGCCAAGCGACGCACGGTGCTGGCCAAGCTGCAGCGTGTCGCAGCGCTGCTGGAGCGGCTGGGGACCGAGAGCGTGACGCCGCAGGAGCGGGACGAAGCGACGCTGCACCTGCGCGAGGAGATCGTCGCGCTGTGGCAGACCGACGAGACGCGCACGACGCGGCCGAGTGTGCTCGACGAGGTCCGCAACGGCCTGTTCTTCTTCGAGAACACGCTGTTCGACCTGGTGCCGCGGCTGCATCGGCGGCTGGTCGCGGCGCTGGCGGCGGCGTATCCCGAGCTGCCGGCGCCCGCGCCGATCCTGGCTTTCGGAAGCTGGATCGGCGGCGACCGCGACGGCAACCCGAACGTGACGCCGGAGGTGACGGAGGCGGCGCTGCGCGAGCACAAGCGGACTGTGCTCACGCTCTACATGCGCGGGCTCGACCGCCTGCACGGCCACCTCAGCACGGCCGAGCGGCTCGGCGTCAGCCCGGAGCTGCGCGCCAGCCTCGAGCGCGACGCCGCGCTGTTCCCCGAGGTCGACGCCCGCTCCCGCGAGCGCTACCCGCAGCAGCCGTACCGCCACAAGCTGGCCTTCGTCTACCGCCGCCTGGAGGCCACGCTGGAGGCCGCCTCGCGACCGTGGCGGGCCGACCTGCGCCCGCGGCCGGGGACTTATGCGGACGGGGGCGAGTTGATCGCGGAGCTGCGGCTGATCCAGCACAGCCTGCGTGCGCACCGCGGAGAGCGACTCGCCGACGGGCACCTGCAGGACCTGGTGACCCAGGCCGAGACGTTCGGCTTCCACCTGGCGACGCTCGACCTGCGCCAGCACTCCGAGCGCCATGCCGCGGCGCTCGAGGAGATCCTCGCCCGCTACGGCGCGCCCGGTTACCGCGGGTGGCCGGAGGCGAAGAAGCTCGAGGTGCTGGCGGCGGAACTGCGGGTCGCGCGGCCGCTGACGCCGGCGCGGCTCGACTTCAGCGCGGAGACCAACGAAACCGTCGAGCTGTTGCGGCTGGCGCGGCGGGCCCACGAGCGGGTGGGGCCGGAGGCGATCGACAGCTACGTGGTGAGCATGACCCGCGGCGCCAGCGACGTGCTGGCCGTGCTGCTGCTGGCGAAGGACGCGGGCGTCGCCGATCGACTCGACGTGGTGCCGCTGTTCGAGACGATCGACGACCTGCGCGCGGCGCCCGCGATCCTCGAGTCGCTGTTCGCGGAGCCGGCGTATCGGGCCCACCTCGCCCACCGCGGCGAGGCGCAGCAGGTGATGATCGGCTACTCGGACTCCAACAAGGACGGCGGCTACCTGACCGCCAACTGGGAGCTGCACAAGGCGCAGCGGGCGGTGCCTGCGGTGTGCGACCGCCACGGCCTGAAGCTGACCCTGTTCCACGGCCGCGGCGGCTCGGTCGGCCGCGGCGGCGGCCCCGCCAACCGCGCGATCCTGGCCCAGCCGCCGGAGTCGGTGCAGGGCCGGATCAAGCTGACCGAGCAGGGCGAGGCGATCACCAACCGCTACGCGAACCCGGAGCTGGCGCTGCGCCACCTCGAGCAGCTCGGCTCCGCGGTGGTGCTGGCCAGCGCCAACACGCCGCGGCCCGGGCCCTCGCGCGGCGGCGCCTGGCAGCAGGCGCTGGAGGCGATCTCGGAGCACGCCCACGCGGCCTATCGGGAACTGGTGGATCGGCCCGAGCTGATCCCGTACTTCCGGGCGACAACCCCGGTCGACGAGATCGCGCACCTCAACATCGGCAGCCGGCCGAGTCGCCGCGGCGCCGCCTTCACGCTCGACGGCCTGCGCGCGATCCCGTGGGTGTTCGCCTGGACCCAGAGCCGGGTCACGCTGCCCGGCTGGTACGGCCTCGGCACCGCCTTCACTTCGTGGGCGGGCCAGGACGAGGAGCGCTGGGCGCTGCTCGCGCAGATGAACCACGAGTGGGCGTTCTTCCGCACGATGCTCGACAACTCACGGATGGCGATGCGCAAGGCCGACATGGCGATCGCCCGCGCCTGCGCGTCGCTGGCCGCGGCCGCCGCCCGCGAGGTGGTGCTCGGCCGCATCGTCGCCGAACACGAAAGCACGGAGCGCGCGATCCTGCGGCTGTCCGGCGCGGCCGACCTGCTCGACGACCAGCCCTGGCTGCAGCACTCGATCCGCGTTCGCAACCCGTACATCGACCCGATGAACTACGTGCAGGTGGCGCTGCTCGCGCGCCTGCGCGCGGCGCAGGACCCTGCCGAGGCCGAGGCCATCCGCGAAGCGGTCCTGATCACGGTGAACGGCATCGCCGCCGGCCTGCGGAACACGGGCTGACGGCGCGTATAGTCGCGCATGCCCGCTGAGCGCCCGCCGGCCGTCGCCACGCCCGCCCGGCAGTTGGCGCGCCTGATCGCCGAGCACGACCCTGTCGTCGCGAAGATTGCGCTAGGAGCGATGCGCAAGCTCGATTCGCTGATCCCCGGTGGCGTGCGCTTCGTCTCCGACAACTACAACGCACTGGTGATCGCGTACGGCCCCAGCACCAAGGCCTCCGAGGCGGTGCTCTCGATCGCGCTCTACCCCCGCTGGGTGACCTTGTTCTTCCTGAAGGGCGCGTTCCTGACCGACCCCGCGGGCGTGCTCAAGGGCAGCGGACGCCAGGTCCGCAGCGTGGTGCTCGAGTCGGCCAAGGCCCTGGACCGGCGCGAGGTGAAGGCGCTGATCCGGGCCGCGATCGACCAGGCCCGGTCCTTCCTGCCCCCTCGTCAGGTCATCATCCAGGCCGTTTCTGCCAAGCGCCGTGCTCGGCGCCCCGCCGAACGCTGACCCGATCTCACTGATTTAAAACAGCTTGCAGGATTCTCCTTGACGAGCGGAACATTGCGCCATAACTTAACGTCGTTAACACACAGAACGTCGCTTATCTCGACAGGCGGCCGCGGGGGCGAACAAGGTCATGGGAATCACCGAACGGCGGGAGCGGGAGAAAGAGGAGATCCGCCGCAAGATCCTCGACGCCGCCCGCGAGTTGTTCATGACCGAGGGCTACGACAAGGTCACGATGCGGCGCGTGGCCGAGGCCATCGAGTACTCGCCGACCACGATCTACCACCACTTCGAGGACAAGGACGACCTCGTCGAGGCGCTGTGCCACGAGGACTTCGCAAAGCTGCTCGCGGCGCTCGACCCCGCCCTGCTGCCGACGGACCCGATCGAGCGGCTGCGCATGCTGGGCCTCGCCTACGCCCGCTTCGCGCTCGCCAACCCCAACCAGTACCGCTTCATGTTCCTCACCCCGCGCGAGGAGCACCCGCACCCCGAGGACTCGCCGGGCTACCAGAGCTTCGGCGTCGTGCGCCAGATGGTGGCGGACGCGAAGGCGGCGGGCCGGCTGCGCGACGACGACGTCGACGCGATGGCGCAGACGTTGTGGGCCTGCGTGCACGGCGCCGTGTGCCTGGTCACCACCTTCCGGCCCGAGCAGTTCCCGTGCGTGCCGCCCGCGGCCGACCTGATCGAGCGCACCGTCGACGCCTCGATCCGCGGCCTGTTGAAGGAATAGCGCGTGGTCTCGCTCGCCCGCAAGAACCTGCTCCACGACCGGCTGCGGTTCGTGATCACGGTCGCCGGCGTCGCCTTCGCGGTGACGCTGGTGCTGGTCCAGGTCGGGCTGTTCCTGGGCCTGCTGGGCAAGGCGACGGTGACGATCGAGAACTCCTCGGCCGACATCTGGGTCACCTCGCGCGAGACGCCCAACGTCGACTTCGCCCACTCCTTCCCGGAGACCACGGTGCTGCGCGTGCGCGGCGTCGCCGGCGTCGAGCGCGCGGACAACGCGATCGTGCAGTTCATGAACATCATGCTGCCCTCCGGCGCGGAAGAGGGCTGCCTCGTCTACGGGCTCGAGGACTTCTCGAGCTGGAACCTGCCGTGGGACGTCGAGTCGGGCGACCCGACGGAGCTGCGCCGCGGCGACTTCATCCTGATGGATCGCTCGGCCGAGCGCCGCTTCGGCCCGTTCGCGGTCGGCGAGTACCGCGAGATCCTCGGCCACCGCTTCAAGATCATCGGCGCCACCCGCCAGGCCGCCTCGTTCACGACGGCGCCGGTCGTGTTCATGGACTTTCGCCGCGCCCAGGGCCTGCAGCAGACCGTGCACAACAAGACCAGCTACATCCTGGTCAAGGTCGCGCCGGGGCACGACAAGGCGCAGGTCGCCGCCCGCATCCGCGCGGTCACGCCGTACAACGACGTCTACACCCGCGAGGAGTGGGCGGCGCGCTCGCGCAACTACTGGGTCGTGTCGACGGGCCTCGGCATGAACATGGGCATCACCGTCTTCCTCGGCATCCTGGTCGGAATCGTGGTCGTCGCCCAGACGCTCTACACCTCGGCCGTCGAGCACGTGAAGGAGTTCGGCACGGTCAAGGCGATCGGCGGCTCCAACTGGGACATCTACAAGATCCTCGGCGAGCAGGCGCTGATCGCGGCCGTCGTCGGCTACACGATCGGCGCGGCGATGAGCTTCGGCATGCGGCCGCTGCTGGCCCAGCTCCACCTCAACGTGCTGGTCTCGCCGCAGTTCGCGGCCACGGTCTTCGCGGGCACGGTACTGATGTGCCTGGGCGCCGCGATGCTGTCCTTCAAGCGGGTGGCGGGCATCGACCCGGCCCTCGTGTTCCGCGCGTAGAGGTCTCCCCGATGAACGCGATGCTGGCCTGCTGCGACCGTGACGCCGAGCGCGAGCGCGACGCGACCTCGCTCCGCGAAGTCCTTGCCGTGGAGGACGTGCGCAAGACGTTCGTGGAGGGCTCGCAGAAGGTCGAGGTGCTGCGCGGCGTCAGCCTCGCGGTCGACCAGGGCGAGGTGGTGGCGCTCGAGGGCCCGTCCGGCTCGGGCAAGACCACGCTGCTCTCGATCATGGGCTGCATCCTCACCCCCAGCGCCGGCCGCATCCGGGTCGCGGGCCGCGAGGTGAGCGGCGACGAGTCCGCGCTCCGCGACGTGCGCAAGCGCTCGATCGGCTTCGTCTTCCAGCAGTACAACCTGTTCCCCGCGCTGACCGCGCAGGAGAACGTGGAGTACGCGCTCAACGTCAAGGGCGTGCGCGGCCGAGGCGCGGCGGCCGAGGCGGCGCGGGTGCTGGAGCTGGTCGGCCTCGGCGACCGCAAGCGCTTCCTGCCGCGCGACCTGTCGGGCGGCCAGAAGCAGCGGGTCGCGATCGCGCGCGCGCTGGCCGGCGCGCCCGAGGTGCTGCTGGCCGACGAGCCGACGGCCAACCTCGACACGGCCGTCGGCACCCAGATCCTCGAGCTGTTCCAGAAGCTGGCGAAGGACGAGAACAAGGGCCTCGTGATCGTCACCCACGACCCCAAGGTGCGGAACGTCGCCGACCGCGTGGTGGGCATCCGCGACGGCCGCCTGTCGAACCCCCAGGAGCACTGAAGTCATGCGCATCGGCAAACTCGCACTCCTCGCCGTCCTCGGCAGCGCGCTGCTCGGCGCCACGGTCCTGCAGGCTCGCAACATGGGCGGCGAGCGCCTGCACGCGGAGGAGGCGGCCCCGGCCGCGGCCGACGGTGCGCTCGGCTTCGGCGTCGCGGCCGAGGGACGTGTGGTCGCCTACCCGGGCGCCGAGGTGAAGGTGGCCGCGGAGCGCGCGGGCCGCCTGCTGAAGGTCCACGTGATCGAGGGCCAGAAGGTGGCGAAGGGCGCGGTGCTGGCCGAGATCGACGCCGACGAGTTGCACGCCGCGCTCGACGAGGCGCAGGCCCGGATCGCCGAAGCCGAGGCCGCGATCCGCCTGGCGGAAGCGAACCTCGACCGGCGGCGCGCGCTGGTCGCGCAACAGATCGCGACGCCGCACGACCTCGACCAGGCCACCCACGACCTCGACGCGGCACGCGCCCGGCGCGAGACCGCGCGCGCGCAGGCCGCGCTGTACGACGCCCAGCTCGCCAAGACCCGGGTGCTGGCACCGATCGCGGGCACCGTGATCACTCGTCATGCCGACGCCGGCGAGACGGTCGAAGCGGGCGAGGCGATCGCCACCCTCGCCGACCTCTCGCGCCTGCGCATCGAAGGCGAAGCGGACGAGGCGGACGCCGCGCGGCTCGAGCTGGGCGCGCCGGTCGTGATCCGGGCGGACGGCTACCCCGGCCAGACCTGGAAGGGCCGCATCGAGGAGATCGCCGACTCGGTCACGATCCGCCGCCTCAAGCCGCAGGACCCGTCGCGCCCGACGGACACCCGCATCCTCGCGGTCAAGGTCGCGTTCGCGGAAAAGAGCCCGCTGCGCCTCGGCACGACGGTCGACCTGCGCCTGCTCAAGTGACGAGAGCCGGGGCCGAGCGGCCCCGGCCTCCGAGCGCGACCTCTCACTCCAGAAATCGCTAGCGGACGACCTTCGCGCGGCCTATCTTTCAAAACGTGGAGGAGCGCTGGCGCTGAGAGAGGCGCCGGCGCGATCGCCGAGACGGAGGCTGTCCCACGGGCCGGCTCGAGCGAACTGGCGCTGTCGGTCCGCCGCCTGCCGCAGGTGACCCACGGCGCCCAGCGACGGACGTTCCTGCTGGCGGAACGCCATGGGATCGATCTGGAACGCCTCCAGGCCCCGACGACGAACGTCGTGCCGAGGGAGGAACCATGAGAACGGTCAAGTGGGTCGCGGTCGCGGCCTTTGGCATGACACTGCTTCCGCTGGGCGTCCCCGTCGCAGTCGCGGACGGGGGGGACCCCGCCGTCGTGCATGCCTGCCTTCAGAAGAACAGCGGATCGGTCCGCATCGTCGGGCCCGCAGAGGCGTGTCGCAACTCCGAGGTCGCGATGCACTGGGGCCTCGTCGGCCCGGCCGGGCCGGCCGGAAGCCCGGGTGCGCCGGGGCCCGCGGGACCTCCGGGGCCCGCGACTGACATCTCTCCCCTGACCGTCTTCGTCGACTGTGGAGCCGGGCAGACGGTGACCGCGGCGCTGGCCCAGGCTGCGAACCGGCGGGCGGTGACCATCGTCATCTCGGGGGTCTGTACCGAGAGCGTGACCATTGCCCGAGACGACGTGACGCTGATCGGTGCGTCGCCGGTAGACGGACTCCAGGCCCCGGCCTCCGGTGCCAGTCCCGTGGCCGTCGTCGGCGGGCAGCGAGTGAACCTGCGCCAAGTCACCCTTCAAGGGGGCCAGTTCGGCCTTTCGCTGCGCCTGGGGGCGGTGGTCATGGCGACCGACGTGCGGATCACCGGCGCACAGACCGGCATCTACATCTCGGAGGGAAGCGTCCGCCTGCTGCGCAGCACGATCGAAGACAGCGTCGGCACGAACGTCAGTGTGTCCGTGGGCGGACACGTCCTCCTCCTTTCGTCGGTCGTGCGAAATGCCGGCTTCCATGGTCTGGACGTCAACGGCGGCTCCACGGAGTTGGATGACACCACGGTCGAACAGAACGGGGCCGCCGGAGTGATTGCCCTGACAGGGGGGCGCGTGGTCGTCCGCAACAGCACGATCCTCGGTAACCCGGAAGCCGGGATCTCTCTGCACGGCGCGAGCGTCCGGGTCGACGGCGGCCAGATCGCCAACAACAGATTCGGCATCGCCGGGTGGGGTGGCACGGTGGAACTGGTCGGTACCACGATCGAGAACAACGAGATGAGCGGGGTGCAGGTCAGTGGCGGGTCCCGCATCAACATCCAGGGGCGGACCATCATCCGGGGCAATCGCGACTTCGGCATCCGACTGGGAGACACGAGCGTCGTGGGCAGCGACAACTCCGAGGAGGCTCAGATCACCGGGAACGGAACCGGCGTCTTCTGCGATCCGGCGCCGGCGGTGGCCCAGATCACGAACGGCTATCCGGCCTTCTCGCTGGACACCTCGAACGTGTTCGGCAACACCGGTCAGCAGATCGTCTGCCCCGGGTTCGTACCGTAGACAAACAAGACGCAGTTGACGGGCGCGGGGTGCCCGCTGCCGGGGCGCCTCAATGCCCGGCAAGGACGTTGATCCACGCCACTTCCAGCGCGAACGGGCCGGGTTTTTTCTCGGCCAGCAGGAAGCCGACCGACGTGACGCTGCGGGGATCCTCCGGGCCCGAGGTTCAACTGGTACTCACGCCCGTCGCCGCGCACGCGGGCCACGAGCGCATCGCCTGCCTGCAGGCCGAGGGCCCGGGGCCGGGATCGCACCGAGGCGAAGCCGCCGTTGTTCTCGAGCGAGGGGTCCCGTAGAACGCCAGGGTCTGGCGTTCCGTGGTCCGGAACCGGCCGTCGGACACTCCGCCCATGACGCCATCGTTGACGGCCTGCCTGGTCGAAGCAGTGGGCCGTGGGCCGCGTGCTAGATTGATTTGAGCCGGCCGCCGCAGACCGCGATCGCGGCCAACGGGATCTCCTGCATGAGCACTGCGAAGCCGCACTCCGGGCCGGACCTCCAGGACATCGGCCTCTACCTGCGAGGCCTCGTGCAGATCATGGCCGTCGACAGCGTTCTCGACGACGCCCAGAAGCAGCGGGTGCGCGCGTTCGCGGTTCGCCACGGCTTCGATGCTTCCTACGTCGACGCCGCCATCGCCTCCGTCCTCGACAACGAGCACTTCCCGCGATTGCCCCCGCGCTTCAACCGCAGGACGACGGCGGAGCAGTTCCTGCGAGAGGCGGCCCACGTCGCCCTCTGCGACGGCACGCTGCACGCACGCGAGCGCGAGTGGCTGCTCGAAGCGGCCCGGCACAACGAGGTCGATCCCGCGCTCGTGCTCGACGCCTTCCAGGCCGCGTCCGCGGACTGAGCATGCTGGTCGTCGTCGCCCTCGGTGGCAATGCCCTTCTGAAGCGCGGCGAGGCGCCGACCGCCGCCAACCAGCGGCGAAACGTGCAGGCGGCAGCCCTCGCACTGGCGCCCGTCGCGGCCGAGCACCGGCTGGTCGTGGGCCACGGCAACGGGCCCCAGGTCGGGCTGCTCGCCTTGCAGGGCGCCGCCTGCGGGATGGGAGCCGAGACCTATCCTCTCGACGTCCTCGACGCCGAGACCGAGGGCATGATCGGCTACATGATCGAGCAGGAACTCGGCAACCTGCTCCCTTTCGGGCGGCCCTTCGCGACCCTGCTGACCATGGTGGAGGTCGACCCGGCCGATCCGGCGTTTCGCAACCCGACCAAGTTCATCGGGGCCGGCTATCCTCGCGAGGAAGCCGATCGCCTCGCCGCCGAGCGCGGCTGGGTCTTCAAGCTCGACGGCGAGCAGTGGCGTCGGGTGGTGGCCTCGCCCGAGCCGAAGCGGATCTTCGAGATGCGTCCGATCCGCTGGCTGCTGGAGCACGACACCATCGTGATCGCCGCCGGCGGCGGCGGCATCCCGACGATCTACGAGCCCGGGGCCGACCGCAAGCTGATCGGCGTCGAGTGCGTGATCGACAAGGACCTGGCCTCGGAACTGCTCGCGCGCGAGCTGGGGGCGGACTTCTTCGTGATGCTGACGGACGCCGAGGCCGTCTACGTCGACTGGGGCCAGCCGACCCGTCGTGCGATCCGCCGCGCTTCGCCCGCAGCCCTCGCTCGGCTGGACTTCGCCGCCGGCTCGATGGGGCCCAAGGTGGAAGCGGCCTGCCGCTTCGCGTCCAGGACGGGCAAGCCGGCGGCCATCGGCGCCCTCGAGGACGTCGCGCGGATCCTCGAGGGGGAAGCCGGCACCCTGGTCACCGTCGGCGACGACCAGTTCGTCTTCGGCGACTGAGTCGCCGCCGGAACTGGAGAGCGAGCGGTCACTCCACTCCGGCCACGGCGTACAGGCGGGCAGACGCTGTCCGCAGCCGGATGCCGCGGGCCCGCGTGTACTCCGGCGAGGCGAACCACTGCCTCGCGCGCTCCAGCGTGGGGAACTCGAGGATGGCGATGCGCTTCGGAGCCGGCTCGCTCTCGAGCGCCGCCACCTCGCCGCCGCGGGCGAGGTAGCGGCCTCCGTACTGGGCAATCGACGCCGCCGCCAGCACCTTGTACTCCTCGTAGGCGACCGGGTCCTGCACTTCTACCTCTGCCACGACGTAGGCCGGCATCGCAAACCTCCCAGCGTCTCCGGACGATAACCCGGGCCACGGGGGCCCGCGGGCTGGAGAATCTCCGTCAGTGCTCCGCCGCCGGCCGTGGGTCGGCGACGCCGCGGGCCACCGCCAGCGCGAGGCGCGCCGCGTTCTGCGCCGCGCGCGCCAGGTTGCGCTGCATCTCGTCGCGGGCGCCGGCGCCGGCGCGGTCGCTGAGCGCGCGGATGACCAGGAACGGCACCCGCAGCTCGCGGCACACCTGGGCCACCGCGGCGCCTTCCATCTCGATCGCGTCGGCCGCGGTCTGCGCGCGCAACTGCTCCTGGCGTGCCCGCGAGCCGACGAAGCTGTCGCCGGTGGCGATCGTGCCGAACAGCACGCGCGGCCCGCGACGATCGGCTGCGCCCGGTGTCGCCTCGAGCAGGCGCACGGCCTCGCGAGCCAGAGCCAGCAGTTCGGGACTCGACGTCAGCACGATCGGGTTCTCCGACCCGTCGACCGGGCTGCGCACGCCGCGCAAGACGGGGCCCGCCTCGCCGTGGTTGACGAGGTCGTGCTGGACGAGCCGCTCCCCCACGACGACGTCGCCCGGCTCCAGCCCCGGCGCCAGCGCCCCGGCGATGCCGGTGAAGATCACCGCCGCGGGCGTGAAGCGCTCCAGCAACAGCGCGGTGGTCATCGCCGCGTTGACCTTGCCCACGCCCGTCGCGGCGACGACGACCGGACGACCGTCCAGCGAGCCGGACACCACGGGCACGCCCAGCACGGTCAGCGATTGACGATCTGCCAGCGTTGCCTCGACCGGCTGCGTCTCCGCCGGCAGCGCCCCGAGCAGGAGCACCGGCGGGCGATCGCCGGCCCGGGCCGGTCCTGCGGCAGCGAGCGCCAGAACCAGCCCGACCGTGGCCCGGCGGCGGGAGCCGCGCGGCCCGGTCTTCGGGATCTCCATCACGAGCCTACCGGCTCTCCGCGGCCCCCTCCATCTGCCGCATCGCCCGCAGGTGGTTGCGTCCCGCGATCTTCAGCAGGTCGTCCTCGCTGTAGCCGCGCCGCAGCAGCTCGGCGAAGAGGTGCGGGTAGCGGGTGACGTCGCGCAGGCCGGGCACCATCGAGGTCTTGCCGTCGTCGTAGAAGTCGGCGCCGATCCCGACGTGGTCGATGCCCGCGACCTTGCGGATGTGGTCGATGTGATCGGCGACCTCGGCGATCGTTCCGCCCGGGTGCGGGTTGGCCTGCTCCCAGGCGGCGAGGCCCGCGTCCACGGCCTGCTGGCGGTCGAGCCGCGCCCGCAGCTCCTCCGCCGCCGTGGAGCGGCGCTGCTGCCACGCGGGGTCGGCCGCCGAGACGTATTCCTTGATGAAGTTCACGTGCACGACGCCGCCGTTGCGGGGCAGCAGGCGCAGCACGTCGTCGGGCACGTTGCGCGGGTGGGGATCGATCGCGAACGCGTTGGAGTGGGAGAAGATCACCGGCGCGCGGCTGACCCGCAGGACGTCGCGCATGGTGTCGGCGCTGACGTGGGACGCGTCCACGAACATGCCGAGCCGGTTCAGCTCGCGGATCACCGCCTCGCCGAACTCGTCGAGGCCGTCCTGTTCGGCGCGATCGGTGGCGGCGTCGGCCCACTCCACGTTGTCCCAGTGGGTCAGCGTCAGGTAGCGGGCGCCCAGCTCGTGGAAGATGCGCAGCGCCGCCAGCGAGCCCTCGATCATGTGGCCGCCCTCGACGCCGATCAGGGACGCGATGCGTCCGGCGCGGTGGATGCGCTCGACGTCGGCAGCGGTGCGCGCCAGCTCCAGCTCCGGCCGGCTGCGCACCAGGCGCAGGACCACGTCGAACGCGCGCAGCGCCTCGTGCAGCGAGCGGTTCGTCTTCATGTTGGACGCGTCGGTGTAGACCGACCAGTACTGCGCGCCGACGCCTCCCTGGCGCAGCCGCGGGATGTCCGCGCACCACTCGGGCTGCGGCACGCCCAGGTCGAGGCCGGCGAGGTCGCCGTCGCGCTTGGCGACCAGCATGTGCGGCAGGTCATTGTGGGTGTCGATCAGCGGCGCCTGGGCGAGGATCGTCCGCGCTCGCGCCAGCAGGGCCGGGTCGGGTTCCGAAGCACCGGCCACGGGCGCCGCCAACACGAGGAACGCCAGCAGGGCGAGGGTCACGGGGTCCACCTCCGAGGGAGCGAGCCGCCATCATAGGCGCGCGCGCCGTTCGATCGCGCCCGCCCCCCGCTCACGCGGGGGTGGAGGTCACCGCGGCCAGCGCCTGCTGGAACTCCTCGGCCGAGAGCGGCTTGGCCAGCACGCAGACGCGGGTGAGGCCGCGCAGCCGCTCGCGCGCGGTCGCGTCGAGAAAGCCCGTGGCGAGGATCACCGGGAGATCCGGCCGCTGCTGGCGCAGCCGGGCCAGGGTCTCGACACCGTCGAGGCCCGGCATGTTCTGGTCGAGCAGCACGACGTCCCAGTCCCCGCCGTGCTCGAGCATGCCGAGGGCCTCGAAGCCGCTGGTGGCGACCGCCACCTGGTGGCCCATCGCCTCGAGCAGGGCCGGCCAGGTCTCGCGCACCAGCGGGTCGTCGTCGACCATCAGGAGGCGGAAGGCCTGGCCGGCGCGGGGCCGGGTCGTCGCCGCCCGCGGTGCCAGCGGCCGGTCGCCGAGCACCACCGGCAGCGTGATGAGCACCCGCGTGCCGAGGCCGGGCTTGCTCTGGATCTCCACGCTGCCGCCGTGGGCCTGCACCGCACCGAAGACCCGGGACAGCCCGAGGCCGGTACCCTTGCCGACCGGCTTGGTCGTGAAGAACGGCTCCATCGCTCTCGCCAGCACCTCCGGCGGCATGCCGTGACCAGTGTCCTCGACCGCGAGCTCGACGTGGCGCTCGCCGCGGCGCGCCGTGCTCAGGACCAGCGTCCCGCCCCCGGGCATCGCGTCGAGCGCGTTGACGCAGAGGTTCATCAGCGCGGTGGAGAGCGCGGACGCGGAGCCCAGCAGCTTCGGCAGGTCCGGCGCCAGCTCCGTGCGCACCGCGATCCTCTGCAAGGTGGTGCTGGCCAGCAGCTCGCTCTCCTGGCGGACCAACTCGTTGAGGTCGAGCAGCGCCACGCCCTCGACCGCCTTGCGCGAGAACTCCATCAGGCCCTGGATCAGGTCGCGCCCGCGGCGGCAGGCCTGCAGGATCAGGTCGGCGTCGCGCCCGGTCTCGCCGCCGCGGTCCTCGAGCACGGCCCCGACCGCCATGATCGCGGCCAGCACGTTGTTCATGTCGTGGGCGATGCCACCCGCGAGGCGGCCGACGCTCTCCATCCGCTGCAGGTGCTGGAGCTGGGCCTCCAGCGAGCGACGCTCGTGCTCGGCCACCTGGCGGGCCGTGATGTCGCGCACCATCGCCACCACCTCGTCCGTCCCGCAAGGCACGATCCGCGCCTCGTAGCTCCGCTCCACGCCGTCCACCGGGAGCAGGTAGGTGATCTCCTGGGCCAGCCGGGAGTCGAGCGCGTCGGCGAAGGCCTTCTTGAGCCTGGTGGACACCGGCGGCGGCAGCACTTCCGCAACGCCGCGGCCGATGAAGTCCTCCTTCGGCGCATACAGCAGCCCGGGATCGGGCGCGTGGACGGCGACGAACCGGCCATCCCGGCGGAGCAGGAAGATCAGGTCCGGGATCGCCTCGTACAACGCCTGGTTCTGGGCCAGCAGTTGGCGGTGGGCCTCCTCCTGTCGGCGACGCTCGGTGACGTCGCGCCACACGCACTGGTAGTGGGCCAGCGGACCGACGCGGACGTACTGGGCGGTGACGTGGACGTTGCGGAACTGACCGTCGCGGGTGCGCTGCAGGGTCTCGAAGTCCTCGACCCCGCGCTCCATGACCCGCCGAATCGTGTCCCGGGTCTGCTCCGCGCTCTCGTTCGCCTGGACGTCCATCACCGTCAACCGCGCGAACTCCTCGCGGCTGTAGCCGAGCTGCCGGCAGGCCTGGTCGTTGAACTCGAGGATGCGGGCGGTCCCGGGGTCGATCAGCACGATGCCGTCCGGGCTGTGGTCGAAGAAGGCGCGGTAGCGCTCCTTGGCGTGCTCGAGCTCCACGGTGCGCTCGCGCACCTGTTCCTCCACGATCCCGTTCCTGAGCACCAGCGCCGCGTGGTTGAAGAAGGCGGACAGGTCGCCCTGGAACTCCGCCATGCCGACGTGGAGATCCTCGATCCGCAGCACGGCGACGACGTCGGGCCCGACCGTCAGCGGATGGACCCAGGTGTAGGCATGCGGGAACTCGGACGACTCCATCAGCGTGCGCGCGGCGTCGTGGACCCGCTCCACGGGCGCGCCGCTCTCGAACGCGGTCCGCACGTCGGCGTCGTCCACCTCGCGCATCCGCGCACGACGACCGGACAGCTCCTGCAACGCGTACTCGCCGCCGATCCGGTAGTACAGGGCGGTACCGGTGCCGCCGATGACCTCGACCACGCCCTGCAGCAGGGCCGCGACCACGTTGTCCAGGCCGGGGCTGGCCGGCACCCGGCTCATCAGCCGGATCAGCAACTGGAGATAGGACTTCTCGGCGGCCAGCTTGCGCAGGCGCTGCCTGAGGCCAGGCGTGTCAGGCATCGAGCGCCCCGTACCGGCAAGCGGCGGCGACCAGTGCCCGGATGTTGACCTCGGGGATCGCCAGTGGCATCAGCAGCGTCCCGAACAGGAACCGGCCGCCCGGCTTGCCGGCTTCGACCAGGCGCTTCACCTCCTGCTCGACCTGGGCCGGGGCCCAGTCGATCATCGGGATGTCGTTGAGGGCCGCGCAGCACAGGGCACGGCCGGCGATCCGGGCGCGGCCCTCCGCCACGTCGTCCAGCGGGCTCAGGTAGAAGGCCTCGACCCGGGTCCGCTCGAGCACCGTCTCGATCACCGGGTTCACGCGTGCGGCGCCGCCGTAGTAGACGAGGCCGGCGCGGCCCGCGGCCTCGATGTCGCGCTCGATCCAAGGCAGCGACTGCTCGCGGAAGAAGCTCATCGGCACGAGGTCGGTGGATCCGAACGGGTTGGAGTAGACGATCACGTCGGCGCCGGCGGCCCGGCAGGCGCGGACCTGGCTGACGAAGAAGTCGTGGCACTTGGCGAGCAACTCGTCGCGCAGCGTGCGCGGGCCGGTCAGCAGCAGCGGCAGCCAGCGCTCCATGCCCATCAGCAGCACCGGCAGCGTCATCGTGGCGGTGACGTAGGCGCAGATCGGGAAGCGACCGCCGGCCTCGCGGCGCAGGATGTCGAAGCACTTCCGCGGCTGCTCGAAGGCCGGGTGCGACAGGACGTCCGCGGGCGGCTCCAGCCGCGGCACGTCCTCGACGGTGCGGATCACCATGTGGCCGACGTTCGGCGGACCGTCCTCGGCGTAGACCATTTCGCGGCAGCCGAAGAACTCCGCTTCCCTGCCGACGTAGAACAGGCCCCACAGGTTGTCGTACCCGTACTTCTCGCGCATCCGCAGCTGCGCCTCGGCCACGTGCTCGCCGGAGGCGTAGTACTCGCGCGGGCCGATCCCGAGCAGGCGGGCGCCCTGGTCGAGCAGGTTGCAGAAGACGGGGATGCGGTCGGCGGGCGTGCCCTCCATCGCCGCGTGGAGACGGGCGAGCGCGTTCACGGGCCACCCGCCTCGCCGACCAGCCGGACGACGACCGGGACGGCCTCGATGGCGGATCGCGCCCAGGCGTCC
This sequence comes from Vicinamibacteria bacterium, assembly GCA_023701125.1. Classification (GTDB taxonomy): domain Bacteria; phylum Acidobacteriota; class Vicinamibacteria; order Fen-336; family Fen-336; genus WYBL01. Next base: position 22,918 of record JAMPXO010000018.1, read on the forward strand.
GCCTCGACGACCTCGAACAGCCTCTCGTCGAAGCGATACGGCGCGCCGCCGACCACGACCTTCAACTGCTGCTCGAGGCGCCGCTCGCGCAGGATGCGGCGCACCCCGCGGCAGCCGTGCTCGCCGCGGGCCGTGTGGACCATCATCGAGGAGACGGCGATGACCTGGGCGTCGCGGGCCAGCGCCTGCTCGACGAAGCGCTCGGCCGGGACGTTCATGCCGAGGTCCGTGACCTCGATCATGTGGGCCGACAGGCAGCCGGAGACGATCCGCTTGCCGAGCGCGTGGAAGTCGCCGACCGCGGTGCCGATCACCACCCTGCCGGCCACCTGGGGCGCGCGCCGGAAGCGCGGGAGCATCGCGTCGACCACGTCGCTCGAGATCTGGGCGGCCAGGAAGTGCTGGGCCACGCTGAGGCCGCCATCGCTGGCCGCCAGCCCGCACAAGTGGTCCATGCAGGGCACCACGACCTCGAAGACCACCTGCTCCGGCGAGACGCCCGCGGCGAGCGCCTGCCTGACGAGCTGCAAGGCCTTGTCGCCGTCGGTGTCGACGATCGCTTCCGCGAAGCCCGTGGCCAGGTGCTGGATCATCCGAGGAGTCCTGAGCCCGACTGTCGGAGAGCGTGCTCCTCGGGCTGTCGGCTGTCAACGATCGCGGCCCGCGCCGCCGAGATTTCCCGGCAGGGCCCGCGGCGATTTCGGGTAACCTCCCGCATGCCCGACCAGGAACTGCTGGACGACCTGCGCAATCTCGACCCGCGGACCGCCGCCGAGCGGCTGGGCGAGGCCTCCGACGCCACGATCGCCTCACTGCTCGGCCAACTCCCCACCGGTCTCGCCGTCGACATCCTCGAGGAGTTCCCCGAGGAACGCCGCGTCACGATCGCCGATGCGACTCCGTTCGGCCAGGGCCAGCTCTGGATCAAGGGCCACTCCTATCCGGACGACACGGTGGGCCGGCTGATGGAGCGACCGCCCGCCGTGTTTCGCCCCGACGAGACGATCGCCGCGGTCACGGAGACGCTGCGCGAGACCGTCAAGAAGCGGATGGTGATCTACATCCTGGTCACCACCTCGGACGGGAAGCTGGCGGGCCTGGTGGCCTTCCGCGAGCTGCTGTTCGCGCGGCCGGAGCAGACGCTGGCCGAGGTGATGATCGCGGACCCATTCCACCTGAAGCCGGAGACGCCGCTGCAGGACGCGATGCGCGAGGTGGTGAAACGTCACTTCCCCGTCTACCCCGTGTGCGACGGCGACGGCCGGCTGCTCGGCGTCGTGCGCGGGCAGACGATGTTCGAGGAGCAGGCGTTCGAGATGTCCGCCCAGGCCGGCGCCATGGTCGGCGTCGAGAAGGAGGAGCGGGTCGGCACCCCGTTCTCGCGCAGCTTCAAGTTCCGCCACCCGTGGTTGCAGTTGAATCTGCTGACCGCGTTCGTGGCCGCCGCGGTGGTCGGCCTGTTCGAGCAGACGCTCGAGAAGATCGTCGTGCTGGCGGTGTTCCTGCCGGTGCTGGCCGGCCAGTCCGGCAACACCGGCTGCCAGGCGCTGGCGGTGACGCTGCGGGCGATGACGCTCGGCGAGCTGCGGCCCGACCAGGCCTTCGCCAGCGTCTTCAAGGAGGCGCTGCTCGGCCTGTGCAACGGGCTCGTGGTGGGCCTGGTCGCCGGCACCGGGATGTGGTTCTACGCTTCGCGCCAGGGCAACCCCGAGGCGGTGGGCCTCGGCGCGATCGTGGTCGCCGCGATGGCCATCTCGTGCGTCGTCAGCGGCGTGTCCGGCGCGATGATCCCGCTGACGCTGAAGCGCCTCGGCGCCGACCCCGCGACCGCGTCGTCGATCTTCCTGACCACCGCGACCGACGTCGTCAGCATGGGCGCGTTCCTCGGCCTGGCCACCGCCTTCCTGCTGTAAGGACAAAGACGAAGGGCGGCGCCCCAGGTGGGGACGCCGCCCTGTCGTGCGAGGGAGCGGCCGGCGCAGCGCGCCGGCCGCCTCACGCTAGCGCTGGGCCGGACGGATGCGGATGCCGCCCCAGAACTGGTAGTTGTTGTCGACGTCGTCGAGCGTGTTGAACGGCAGGCGACCCTCGACCATGAACTGGAACTTGCCCTTCTGGTCGAGGTCGATGCCGCCCTGGATCAGGGCGCCGATCGAGCGCGTGTCTTCTTCGGTCAGGTCCCAGGCCGACAGGCCGCCGCCGATGAAGCCACGGCCCACCAGGCGCTGCGCCGCGGCGTCGATGAAGATCGACGAGCTGTCACCGTCCTCGAAGCTGATCTTGGCGCCGGCCGAGAGCTCGAAGTCAGCGTTGTCGCCGATCGCGAACAGCGCGCCGGCCTTGGCGCCGAACAGCGCCGCGCAGAGGCCGTCGGCGAGCACGACGCTGCCGACCGTCGTCTCCTGCACCAGCCGCTCCTTGCCGAAGAAGGCGGCGCCGAAGGGCACCACGGCCGGGCGGTCGACGCGCAGGGGCGCCGCCGTGCAGGCCGCGCTCTGCTGGCCGAGGCTGTCGGTCGCGACCGCGGTCACGGTGTAGTCGCCGATCGCCTCGGGCTTCCAGGCCTTCGAGCCCGACGCGCCGTCGAAGCTGATCTGGGTGCTCGACGGGCCGCTGACGCTGACGACGATCTGGCGAATCGACTGGCTGCCGCCGTAGGCCGGGTTGACCGAGGCCTTGGCGCCGATCTCGACGCTGCCGCCCTTGCGCATCTTCGCGGGCGTCACGGTGACCACCTCACAGATGGGCGCGCAGGACTTCACGACCAGGCGGGTCGAGCCCGACTCCGTCACGCCGTCCTTGCTGGTCGCCTTGACGCTGACATTGTGCTCGCCGAGGCCCAGCGCGCCGAGCGTGGTCGGGAGCGACTCCGCCGAGGCCAGGGTCTTGGTCTGGCCGTCGATCGTCAGCTCGATCTTCTCGGCGTTCGTCACCTTGGCCGAGAGCGGGACCGGCTGGCCGAAGCAGACGTCCGCCGAGCTGACACTGACCGTCGGCTTGATCGGCTCCGCCTTCTTCTCGACCTCGAGCCAGATGTTGCCGCAGGCGAACGGCACCCACAGCGTCCACTCGTGGTTGTCCCACTTGAACGGGACCTCGAAGGCCTCGAAGCCCCGGGGGTCGCCGCCCCACTTGAGGGAGGTGGCGCCGGCCTGCGGGACCTTGAGGCGGTCCTTGCCGGTCTTCGGGTCGCGCAGGGCCATGAACGGGAACTCCAGCGGGTGGCCGCCCGGACCGCCGACCCGGACCAGGCCTACAGGGCGCGCCTTGGCAGCGGCCAGCATCGCGTCGTAGAGCGCCTCGGCGTCGGCGCCGGCGACCGGGCGGGACAGGGGCGCCGTCGCCAGCAGGGCGATGATCCGCGCCTTCTGCGTCTCGAGCATCGTCACCACGTCCGCGGGCTTCCTGACGCCAGGTCGGTAGAAGCGCGAGTGGGGGTTGCCCCCCAGGCGGCAGACGAGGTTCGGATCCTTCTTCTGGAGCGCCTGACACGAGGCAGCCGCCTGCGCATCTCCGGCCGCGAGTACCAACGCCGTCGCGACGACGGCTCCGTGCAGCAGCTTCATCTTTCCTCCGGTGTCCTTCCGCGCGCCGTCCCGGCGCGGGCGGTGACCAAACACGGGCCCTTGTAATAAATGCCCAGTCGGTTCGTACTCTCGGTGTCGCCCTAAACAGCCGACCCGCAATAGGTTAGACCGACGCGCAGCGGCAAGTCAAAAGCTGTGTGCGGGTCAGGCGGTGGCTTCGAGCCGGGCCCAGAGCCGCTCCTCGGCGGCCTCGTCCTCGAACCGGCAGCGGCGGAGTTCGCGCTGCGCGTAGAAACCGCCGGTCTTCCCGCGCAGCGCCGGGTCGGTCGCCAGCCACACGATCGTGTCGGCGCCCTGCTCGGGCGTGCGCCCGAACATTTTCATGTAGAGCGAGCCGACCAGGCCCTTCCAGCCGCCGCCCTTGGCGAACAGGCCGGTGTTGACGCCGCCCGGGTGCATCACGTTCGCCGTCACGCCGCTGCCAGCCAGGCGCCGGGCCAGCGCCCGCGTCCACATCCGGTTGGCCTGCTTGCTCTGGGCGTAGGCCGTGACGCCGTTCCACGGCCGGCGCTCGAAGCGCACGTCGTCGAGGTCGAGGTCGCGGGCGAGGCGGGAAGCGACGTTGACCACCCGCGCCTCGCGCGCCGCGCGCAGCGCGGGCTCGAGCGCCCGCGTCAGCCGGTGGTAGCCGAGCACGTTGGTCGCCCAGGTCCGCTCGTGGCCCTCCGTCGTCAGCTCGCGCCGCGAGCACCACACGCCCGCGTTGTTGACCAGCACGTGCAGTTCCCGGTGTTCCGCCAGGAAGCGGCGAGTGAAGGCCTCGATCGCGGCGGCGCTCGCGAGGTCGCACACGGCCGACTCGACCCGCGGGTTGGCGCCGTGCTCGACCAGTTCCGCGCGCACCGCCCGGGTCCGCGCCTCGTCGCGGCCGAGCACGACCAGGTTCACACCCTGCGCCGCCAGCGCGCGGGCTGCCGCGAGGCCGATCCCCGACGTGGCGCCGGTGACGAGCACGGTGCGCACGGCCAGCGGGTCGCCCAAGCCCGCTACCGCGCCATGGCGTCGAAGGTGACCATGGGAGCCTCCGGCACGGCTTATACGCCCGTCGCGGCTGACCTGTCGAGGGCCGTCCGGATTAGCATGCGGCCGGGCCCTTCCGGTGGAGGACACGGGGTTGAAGCTTCGCGGACCGTTCGTGGCGATGGCGGGACTGTGGGCGGCGTGCGCCGTCGCGGCGGCGGGGCCGGAAGACCTGGTGCTGCGGCTGCGGGCCCACGTCGAGTTCCTCGCCGGCGACGCGCTGCGCGGCCGGGCCAGCGCCAGCGGCGACGAACGCATCGCCGCCGAGTACGCGGCCGCGATGCTGCGCGCGCACGGGCTGGAAGGCGCCGCCGAAAACGGCGGCTACGTCGAGCGCGTGGACCTCGTCCGCCAGCCGTTCGCCTCCGCGCCCTACGTCGAGGCCGGCGGTCGCCGCTTCGAACATGGCGCGGCGCTCGCGTTCTATCGCCTGTCGGGCGTGCCCGTGGAAGGACCGCTGGTGCGACTGCGGCCCGGCGCGGCCGCCGAGGAGGTCGCCGGCAAGGTCGTGCTGGCGCAACTGGAGCCGGGCGCGGGGCGCGCGGCGCTGGGCGTGCTGTTCGACCTGATGGAGGGCGGCGCGCGGGCCGTGCTGGTGGCGGATGCGCCCGCCGTCGCGAGCTTCCGGACGGCACTCGCCGGCCGCGCGCCGGAGGCGGCGACCGAGCTGGCGTCCGCACCCGTGCGGGCGCGCGGCCTGGTGCTGCTGGGCCCCGAGGCCAGCGCCGTCTTCGCGTCGCTGCCCGAGGGCACGCCCGTGCGACTCGACGCCAGGCTCGGCGCCACCGTTCACGAGACGACGTGGAATGCGCTGGCCCACCTGCCGGGCACCGGCAGCGACGGCGAAGCGGTGCTGCTCTCCTCCCACCTCGACCACCTCGGCGTGAAGGCGGACGAGGCGGGTGGCGACACCATCTTCAACGGCGCGGACGACGACGCCTCGGGCGTCGCGGCGGTGCTCGAGATGGCGCGCCTGCTGGCCGCGGGCGGGCCCACCCGGCGCACGCTGCTGGTGGCGCTGTTCGGTTCGGAGGAGAAGGGCGGCCACGGCTCGCGCGCGTTCCGCGAGCGGCCGCCGGTGCGCCTCACGCGGATCGCCGCCAACCTGCAGTTCGAGATGCTGGGCCGGCCCGATCCGCTGGTGCCGCCACGCCACCTCTGGCTGTCCGGCTTCGAGCGCTCGACGCTCGGGCCGTGGCTGGCCGGCCGCGGCGCGCGCCTGGTGGCCGACCCGCGGCCCGCCGAGAACTTCTTCCGGCGCTCCGACAACTACGCGCTGGCGACCCGCGGCGTGGTCGCCCACACCGTGTCGAGCTTCGGGCTGCACGCGGACTACCACCGCCCGTCCGACGAGCCGCGCCTGCTCGACTACGCCCACATGGCCGACGCGGTGGCGTCGCTGGTCGGCCCGGTGCGCGCCTTGCTGGACGCGACCGAGCGCCCGAGCTGGGTGGAAGGCGGCCAGCCCGGTCAGTGAGCGGGAGCCGCTACTCCAGGTAGCGGATGCGCTTGTTCACGTCGGTGTTGATCGAGTGGTACGGGCGCAGCAGGTTGCCCGAGTCGAACGTCGTCTGCCGCATGTGCTCGACGTCGTCGTGGCCGATCGCGTTGGTGAAGATCGGCAGCAGGTACTCGATACCCAGCCGCGACGGCATCATCAGCTCGGGGTCGTAGAACGACGGGTGCATGTAGCGGGCGTGGATCAGCCCCCAGCGGTCGCGGAACGCGTTGCCCGTGTAGCTGTCGACGTAGAAGCCGCGGTCACGCCGGTACTGCAGCGTCGCGATCCCGTTGTTCTGGCCCTCGAGCAGCATGTCGACGGCCTTGCCGCCCAGCATCGAGGCGTAGAAGCGGTCGAACAGGATCGGCCGGCCGCCGCGCTGGGTGTGGCCGATCTTTCTCGTGAAGATGGCGGCCGGGGCGTTCTCCGCGCGCCGGTACCTGCGGAAGTAGTCGTCGCCGAGCCGCTCCACGAGCAGGTCGCGCAGCGCCTCCGAGGCGCCGGTCAGCACCAGGTTGCCCGACGGATCGTGGGTCGCCTTGCGAGCGCCGAGGATCTCGCCGTCGCTGCCGACGATGCCCTCGCCGCACACGATCACCACGTTCTTCTGCAGCTCGTACAGCTCGCGCACCCGCGCCTCGAGGCGGTCGATGTCGAGCGGGTGCTCCGGCACCAGCACCAGGTCGGGCTGGCCGAACGTGGTGCCGAGCGCGATGTAGCCGGAGTTGCGGCCCATCACCTCGATGATCGCGATCCGGCGGTGGCTCTCCGCCGTCGTGCGGATGCGCTGGACGCCGCCGACCGAGACGTAGACCGAGGTGGCGTAGCCGGGGGTCGCGTAGTTGACCATGTTGTCGAGGTCGAACTTGGTGCGCGACGGCGTCCGCCGGTAGCGGTAGCCGGGCGGCTCGGGCGTGCTCTCGAGCGCCCACTCGTCCGGCTCGTTCTCGTAGTTGAGGCCGAGGTCGTTGTCGATCGTCTTCGGCGCCAGCACCGTCGGCAGCACCTCGGCCAGCGGCTGCAGGCCGTTCAGGGTGCCGTCGCCGCCGATGCAGACGAGGCCGTCGAGGCCGAGCCGGCGGATGCGCCCGGTCATCTGCTCGATCGCGTTCTGGTCGCGGGCGTCCACGTAGTTGCGCGAGGCGCCGAGCAGGGTTCCGCCGCGGGTCGCGTCGAGCTCCGGGATCGCGCTGAACAGCGGGTTCAGGTGGACGTGCGGGACCTGCGGGTTCTGCAGCGACGAGAAGCCCTTGATCAGGCCGTAGACCTCGACCTTGCGCTGGTTCGCGCGCACCACCGCGCCGGCGATGGTGGCGTTGAGCGCGGGCGTGTCGCCGCCCGCGGTGAGGATGCCGATCCGCTTCATTCCGACTGCATTCTAAGCGCCGCGGGCGGGGCCGGCCCGCGGACGAGTCAGGAGAGCAGCCAGAGGCCGGTCAGCGCGCCGGCCCCGAGCAGGGCGAGGATCCAGTGGTCCCAGCAGCGCTCCGCCGGCGCGGCCAGCGGTTCCGGGACGTAGACCTGCTCGAAGCCGCAGCCCGGACAGGCCTTGCGCTTGCGCTTGATGTCCCGGCCGCAGGTGGGACAGCGCCAGTACCGACCAGTACCGTGCGCCGCCGTGGATCGGCTCATGGAGATGTCGAGACGGAGGGTATGCATACGTCCCCTCAATTGTCAACAATTGTCCGCGCCGCGCTATGACACGCCGCAGCCCTTGCGCTGACCACGGGGCTGGGCCATATTGGCGGGGACATCCGGAGTGGCCTGCCCCAGTTTGGACCGCGGGGCGGGTCCGGCAACCTGGGCGGACATCCCAAGGTGCCGGTTTCCGGGGGCCGAGTCGTTCGGCTTCCCGGGGAGATGTGGCCTTCCGATTCTCGCGTGAGCGATCGGAGGCAACGAAGTGTCCGGCGCGCGCGTGCGCGCCCTCCGGGTGTCTTTTCCGGCCCTTGCGCACGAGGAGAAGACACCGATGGCCACCGTCCACGAAACCGATCTGACCGACCCCGACCACCACCTCTGGCGCAACGGGCGCCTGTGGTGGGTCGCCTTCACCGTCCACCTGCCCGGCTGGCAGAAGGAGCGCGTACGGCAGTCGCTCGGCACCGCCGATCTCGCCGAGGCCCGGCGCCGGCGCGACGCCCTGCTCGCCCGCTACCCGCAGACCCGGCCCTGCACGCTGTCGCTGCGCATCCAGCCCCGGCGCCGCATGGCTGTCGTCGGGTTCCGACGCCCGGCAGAGCCCGACGCCGGTCCCATGGGGGCTACGTCGCGAACGGAGCTCCTCCGCCCCCAAGCCCCCTGACCCCTTGTCGGACCCCTTCCCGATCCCGAATGGAGAGACCATGACTTCGACCATCGTCGTCCCGGTTGCCGAGCGCGAGGAGCGCGCCGCGACCAGCACCTATACCTTCACCTCGGAGTCCGTGACCGAGGGCCACCCCGACAAGGTCTGCGACGCGATCTCGGATCGCATCCTGGACGCCTACCTGGCGCTCGACCCGCGCAGCCGCGTCGCTTGCGAGACGCTCGCCAAGAGCGGTCTGGTCGTGCTCGCCGGCGAGATCTCGTCGGTCGACGTGCTCGACCACCTGCCGCTCGTGCGCGAGGCGATTCGCGAGATCGGCTACACCGATTCGAACGACGCCTTCAACGCCGACGGCGTGCAGTTGCTCCAGCACGTGACCGGCCAGTCGTGGGAGATCGGCCGCGGCGTCGACCCCACGACCAGCACCTCCGGCGAGCAGGGCGCGGGCGACCAGGGGATCATGTTCGGTTACGCCACCGACGAGTCGCCCGAGTTGATGCCGCTGCCGATCCTGCTCGCCCACCGGCTGGCGGCCGCGCTGGCGGCGGATCGCAAGGCCGGCAAGGTGTCGTGGCTGCGGCCGGACGGCAAGACCCAGGTCTCGGTCGTGTACGAGGACGACCGCCCGGTGCACGTTTCCGACGTGCTGGTCTCGACCCAGCACACGGCGGACGCCGACCTGGCCACGATCCGCGCCTACGTGGCCGACGACCTCGCGCCGCGCGTGCTGGGCGCGTGGCACCGGCTGGAAGGGACGCGGGTGCTGGTCAACCCCACCGGCAGCTTCGTCTCCGGCGGCCCGTCGGCGGACGCGGGCCTGACCGGCCGCAAGATCATCGTCGACACCTACGGCGGCTTCGCCCGCCACGGCGGCGGCGCGTTCTCCGGCAAGGACCCGTCCAAGGTCGACCGCTCGGGCGCCTACTTCTGCCGCTTCGTCGCCCGCCAGATCGTCTTGCAGGGATTCGCGCGCCGGGCCGAGGTCCAGGTCGCTTATGCGATCGGCGTCGCCCAGCCGGTGTCGGTCAAGGTCGACACCTTCGGCACCGGCGACGCGCAGGCCGCGGCCGACTTCGTGCGCACGTTCGACTTCCGCCCGGCGGCGATCGTCGAGCGGCTCGACCTGCTGCGGCCGATCTACGGCCAGACCACCAACTACGGCCACTTCGGCAAGCCCGGGCTGCCGTGGGAAGCGTGACATCGTCCAACGTTTGACGCGATGCATCGGGCCGGGAGGGTGTTACCCTCTCGGCCCATGACTTCCCCCGCATCCGTGTTCGTGACCAGCCTGAAGCGCTGCCTGGCCAAGCCGGACTTCCTGCGCCACTTCTACGAACGCTTCATGGCCTCGTCCGACGAGGTCAAGGCCAAGTTCGCCAACACCAACTTCACCACCCAGGTGAAGGTGCTCGAGCAGTCACTGTTCGTGATGGCGGTCGCCGCCGAGGGCCAGGCCGGCAGCGTGGCGCGGGCGGCCCTGCCGCGGCTGGCCGAGCGCCACGACCGCCACCACCTCGACATCCGGCCGGAGCTCTACGACCTGTGGCTCGACTGCCTGGTCGCCGCGGCCCGCGACAACGACGAGCAGTTCACGGACGAGATCGAGCAGGCGTGGCGCACGACGCTCGCGGTCGGCATCGCGGAGTTGCGCGCCGGGTATTGATCGGGTTCCGGTGCCGGGCAAAGCCCGTCACCGGTCCCATGGGGGCTACGTCGCAAACGGACGCTCCTCCGCCCCCAAACCCCCACCGCGTTCCGCGGCCGGGCAAAGCCCGTCACCGGTCCCATGGGGGCTACGTCGCAAACGGACGCTCCTCCGCCCCCAAACCCCCGGGGCGGGTCGCGGGCTCACCAGGCGAGGTCGAACCAGCAGGCCTTGTCGCCGGCGCACTGGCAGGTGGTTTCCGCGACCTTCAGCGGCCCCGGCACCTTCATCATGAACAGCGCGCCCTCGTAGTAGCCGAGCGCGCTGGCGCAGAAGATCGGCGAGTACTCGTCGTAGCCCTCGACGGAGATCCGGCCCGAGCGATCGCCGATCCGCTCGTAGCGGGTGGTGCCGAAGTTCTGGAAGCGGCCGTGCAGCAGCGCCATCTTCTCGAAGAAGCGGTGCGGCTCGTCCTCGATGAAGTTGCGGTACACGCCCGCCAGGTTCTTTTCGGCCGAGTGGCGGCCCATCTTGCGCAACGTCTCCTCGGGCGCGCCGCCGACCAGCGCGGCCAGCGCGCGGTCGATTTCGACCAGCACCTGCAGCGGCACCCAGTCGGTGGCCAGCACCGCGTGGGAGACGATCGCGGCCGCCGGCGCGGACAGCTTGCCGGCGAGGCGCGGCGCGGGATCGGTCCGCAGCGCGTCCTGGGCCCAGGCCAGGTGTGCGGTCACCATCGTGCCCTTCACTGCCGCCTTGCCGACCAGGTGCTCCCGGCGTTCGCGCATCGAGGACCTCCGAGGGATTCCTCATCATAGGCCGGCCCGTGTTGCGACGGAGCGACGAGGTGGGCTAGCCTGCCCCTCCTATGCTGCGTGGACGCGCCATGGTCGCGCTCGTGTGCATGCTGGCGGCGACCGTGCTGTCCGGCGTGCTCCTCCTCGAACACCACGGCATCGCCGGGCCGGTGGCCGCCGCCGTGTGCGGCGACGCCTCCGGCGCGCCCCCGGCGGGCCTGGCGACGGGCTCCACCCCCGGCGCCAGCCGCCCAACGGGCTGCGAGGAGGTGGCGCGCAGCCCCTACTCCGCGGTCCAGGGCATCCCGCTGGCGGCGTTCGGGTTGGCCTTCTCGGCCGCGCTGTGCGGGCTGCTCGCCCTCGCCTTCGCGGTTTCCGAGGACGCCCGCCGCGGCCTGCTGGCCGCGGCACTGCTGGCGCTGGGGCTCGCACTCGTCGTCGACGTGATGCTGTTCGGCGTCCAGGTGTTCGCCATCGGCCGCTTCTGCGCGCTGTGCCTCGCGACCTACGTCACCAACGGGCTCGCCTTCGCAGCCCTGCTGCCCGCGCGCACCGGAGCCACCTCCGTCACCACCGCGCTGGCCGCTCCCGAGGGCCGCGTGGCGCTGGCAGGCGTGGCGGTCGCAGCGACGCTGGCGCTGGGACTGACCGCGCTGACCGACCGCGGCCTGGCCGCAGCCGCCTCGAACCGCGAAGCCGCACTGCTGGGCACCGCGGGGCGCGTGGCCCCGAGCCCCGCCGCCACCACGCCGGGATCGACGACGGCCGTGATGCCGGGGGCCCCCGAGGCGGCCGCTGCGGCGGCGACGCCTGCCGCGGCGCCGGGCTCGGACCTCGCCGCGGCGCAGGCCGAGGTGACTCGCCTGCGCGGCATCCTGGCCGACCCGCAGAAGCTGCAGGACTACCTCGAGCAGCAGGCGCGCGACGAGTTCGAGCGCACCCGGCCGGAGGACGTCGACCTGCGCGAAACGCCGATCAAGGGCCCCGCGGCCGCGCCGATCAAGGTGGTCGAGTACTCCGACTTCCTGTGCCCCTACTGCAAGGCGATCGCGGGTGCGTTCGCGAACTACCTGCCGAGCTCGGGCGACCGCGTCTCGATCCACTTCAAGCACTACCCGCTCGACAAGGACTGCAACCCGAAGCTGGTCCAGACCGTGCACCCCGGCGCCTGCACGCTCGCGCTGGGCGCCGTGTGCGCGCAGGAGCAGGGCAAGTTCTGGCCCTACCACGACCGCGTGTTCGCGGCGCCGCCGCCGAACGCCAGCCGCGACGACGTGGTGCGGATCGCGGTCGGCGCGGGTCTCGAGCCGACCCCGTTCGGCGCGTGCCTCGACTCGCCGAAGGCGAAGCAGCGGCTGGCCGCCGACATCGCGGAGGCCGAGCGGCTGAAGGTGAACTCGACGCCGACGCTGTTCGTCAACGGCAAGCGGCTCGCCAACATCAACCTCTTCCTGCAGGCGGTCGACAGCGAATCGCGTCGCCTGGGGTTGCCCGCGCCGGCCGGCGCGGGCGGCCCGCGCTAGCGAAGGTCTTCCCTCTCCCGGGGCGAGGCCCGCGCGAGGCGCGCGGGGACGGCCCGGAGACCAGAAGGTGCCCAACATGCAGATCGAGATCCGCCGCACCGAGACACCGCGCACGCCTCCCGCTCCGGGCGACCTGGGCTTCGGCCGGGTGTTCAGCGATCACATGTTCGTGGCCGACTGGACCGACGGCCGCGGCTGGCACGACGCGCGGGTGGTGCCCTACGCGCCGTTTTCGCTGGACCCCGCCGCGGCCGTCTTCCACTACGGCCAGGCCATGTTCGAGGGCCTGAAGGCGTTCCGCGGCGCGGACGACAAGGTGCGGCTGTTCCGGGTCGAGCGCCACGCGGCGCGCATGCACGACGGCGCCTCGCGGCTGTGCATGCCGCCGATGGAGGCGGCCGACCTGACGGCGGCGATCCGCGCGGTGGTCAGGGCCGACGCGGCCTGGGTGCCTGGCGCGCCGGGCACGTCGCTCTACATCCGGCCCACGCTGATCGCAACCGAGCCGTTCCTGGGCGTGCGCCCGTCACGGCGCTACGCGCTGTTCGTGATCCTCTCTCCGGTCGGCGCCTACTACCCGGAGGGCATCAACCCCGTCAAGATCTGGGTCGAGCAGCGCTACGTGCGCGCCGCCCTCGGCGGGCTCGGCGCGGTCAAGGCCGGCGCCAACTACGCGGCCTCGCTGCGGGCGGCGATGGACGCACAGAAGCTGGGCTACGCGCAGGTGTTGTGGCTCGACTCCTCGGAGCACCGCTACTGCGAGGAGATGGGGGTGATGAACCTGTTCGTGCGGATCGGCGACCGCGTGATCACGCCGCCGCTCGAGGGCACCATCCTCAACGGCGTCACCCGCAACACGGTGCTGACCCTGCTCGCGGAGTGGGGGCTCGAGCACAGCGAGCGCCGGCTGCCGATCGACGAGGTCGTCGCGGCCCACCGCGACGGCAGCCTGGCCGAGGTGTTCGGCTGCGGCACGGCCGCGGTGATCTCGCCCGTCGGCGAGCTGTACTGGCAGGGCGAGCGGCTGAAGATCGGCGACGGCCACATGGGCCCGCTGGCGCGGCGGTTGTACGACACCATCACCGGCATCCAGTCCGGCGGCGCCGACAGCCGGGGCTGGATGACCGAGGTGTGAGGCGGGGGTGACTCGCGAGCTGGCCCTCGTCGCCCTGCTCGCCGTCGCGCCGAGCCCCACCCGCGCCGCGGACGAAGCGCCGCCGAAGGTCACCGCGGCCGGGCTGCTCGGCCCGCTCGCGCAGGGCGCGGGCTACCGCGTCGCCGACCCGGTCGACGCCAGCGGCTGGCTGTATCGCTTCGACTTCCGCACCGACTACGGCGACGTGGTCGTCGACGGCTTGTCGATGCTCGACGTGCGGCTGGGTGAGCTGGAGGCGCTGAAACAGCTCGACCAGGTGTCCCGGGCCGAAGTGTTCGCCCGCGCGGCAGGCGGCGCCGTCGTCGACGTCGGCAGGAGCGTCGCGGCGGCGGTCAAGGACCCGGCGGCGACCGCCAGCGGCGTGGGCGCGGGCCTCAAGCGCTTCGGCGTCAACCTCGGCCGCAAGGCGAAGCGGGTGGCCGACGACGTCAAGGACGCGGCGACGACGACCGAGGAGGAGCGCGCCGCTGCCGTGGAGAACCCGGACACCCGCAGCAGCGAGGAGAAGGCCGGGGACGTGGCGGGGTCGGTCGCCAACAGCGTGCTGGGCGTCAACAAGGCGGCCCGCCGTTGGGCCCAGAAGCTGGGCGTCGACCCCTACACGACCAACCCCGTGCTGGCCCGCGCGCTGCTCGCCTTCGCGAGGGTCGACGTCGCGGGCACGATCGCCGCCAGGATCGTCGTCCCGATCCCGGCCATCGCCGGGACCACGGCCGGCGTCGGCAACCTGGTCTGGGGCAAGGACCCCGAGGCCCTGCTCAAGCTCAACGAGGCCCGCGCCGCCGAGTTGAAGGTGGCGCCGGCCGTGGCCCACGCGCTGTGGCGCAACGAGGCTTTCTCGCTGACGCTGCAGACGCGGCTGATCGCCGCCCTCCACGCCGTCAAGCCCGACAGCGCCGGCAGCTTCGTCGAGTCCGCGGTCGAGGCCGACAGCGAGGCCGCCGCCCGCTTCTTCGTCGAGTCGGCGGAGATGATGCAGCGGCTCGACGAGGACCTGCCGGTGGCGGCGGTGCTGCCCGACACCCGGGCGCTGGTCGTGCGCTCAGGCGGCACCGCGCTGGTGCTGCTGCCGGTGGACCACGTGCGGTGGACCGACGCGTTCGCGGCCCAGGCCCGCGAGGTGGCCCAGCGATCGCGGGCCGAGCTGCGCACCAGCCGGGTCGAGCTGCGGGTCAGCGGGACCGTCTCGGCGCTGGCCCGGAAGCAACTCGGGGCCCTCGGCTACGTGGTTCGCGAGGGCGAGCCGCTGTCGTAAGCTGGAAAGAGACGCGGCGCCCCGCCGCAAGGAGGAACCCCACATGGCGAAAGCATCCAAGGGCAAGGCCGCAACCGGCGTGCCGACGATCGAGATGAGCATCCCCGCGAAGGACCGGGCGGCGATCGCCGCCGGCCTGTCGAAGCTGCTGGCCGACAGCTACACCCTGTACCTCAAGACCCACAACTTCCACTGGAACGTCACGGGCCCGATGTTCCAGACCCTGCACCTGATGTTCGAGACGCAGTACAACGAGCTGGCGCTCGCCGTCGACCTCGTCGCCGAGCGCATCCGCGCCCTCGGCCACGTGGCGCCGGGCACCTATGCGCAGTACGCGAAGCTGTCCAGCATCGGCGAGTCGCCGGTCGTGCCGAAGGCCACCGACATGGTGCGCCAGCTGGTCGAGGGCCAGGAGGCCGTGGTGCGCACCGCGCGCGCGGTGTTCCCGGCGGCCGAGCGGGCCGCCGACCAGGTCACGATGGACCTGCTGACCCAGCGCATGCAGGTCCACGAGAAGACGGCCTGGATGTTGCGCAGCCTGCTCGAGTAGGACCCCGCGGCACGCGCCCGCCGCGCCCGCCGCAGGCGCAGCACCTCACTTCCCGCGGCGCTCCCCCGCGCGAATTCGTGCGGCTTCTTCGGCGAAGCGGGTCTCCATGCAGTTCGGGCAGATGCCGTGGGTGATGCGCTCGCTGGCGTCCAGGTAGGCCTCGACACCGACCCAGGCCCCCTTTTCGTCCTTGACCTGGCGGCAGAAGGCGCACATCGACAGCAGCGCCTCCAGCGGCTCCAGCTCGAGTGCCGTCCGGCGCATCCGCAGCAGCGCCACCGCCATCCGCCCGAGCCGCTCCAGGGCGAGCTCCTGCGCGGCGGTCAGCTGGCGCGGCTCGCGGTCGAGCACGCACAACGTGCCGAGCGGCAGGCCCTCCTCGACCGCCAGCGGGAAACCCGCGTAGAAGCGCACCTTCGGCTCCTCGCGGACCAGCGGGTTGTCGTCGAAGCGCGGATCGCGGCTGGCATCGGCGACGGTGAACACCCGTTCGCCGAGGATCGCGTGGGCGCAGAACGCGATGTCGCGCGAGGTCTCGGTCGCGGTGATCCCGACCCGCGACTTGAACCACTGCCTGTCCTCGTCGACCAGGCTGATCAGGCCGATCGGCGTGCCGCAGATCTCCGCGGCGAGCTGGGTCAGCTCGTCGAACACGGGCTCGGCGCCGGTGTCGAGGATGCGGTGCAGCCGCAGCAGGTCCAGCCGGCGGGCCTCGCGCGGGTGGAGAGGGGCGGGCGCCATCGCCGTCTACTCCTCGACCGTCGTCTCGACCACCGTGCCCTGGGTCAACATCTTGTGCACGGGGCACGCGTCGGCGATCTGCCGCAGCCGCGTGCGCTGCTCCGCGGAGAGCGGACCCTGAAACGTGATCCGGCGCCGCACCGAACGCTTGCCGCCCTCCTCGATCACCTCGAGCGCGACCTCCACGCCCTCGAGCGGCCAGCCCTTGCGGCCCGCGTACATGCGCAGCGTGATCGCGGTGCAGGCGCCGAGGGCGGCAGCGGCGAGCTCGTCCGGCTTGGGCCCGAGGTCGCGGCCACCCAGATCGAGCGGCTCGTCGGCGGCGAGCTTGTGGGGGCCGACCTGGATCTGCGTGTGGAAGTCCTGCGACCCGATCCTGGCGTGGACGACGTGGCTCATCCCTGGCCTCCTCGCCTCCAGATTAGCCCCCATTTCCGCGACGTAGCCCCGATCGGGCCGTTGCCGGGCTCCACCCGGCAACGGAACCCGACGCCACGCCGCCTGTAGAATCGGCCGAGGTTCCCATCACTCCCTTGGCCACCACTCTGCTGCTGCTCGGCACGCTGCACCCGGCCGCTCCGCGGCGGCGGCCATGACTCCGAGCCGCTCGCGGGTCGACCTCAGTCTCGGCGCGCTGCGGCGCCTGTTGCGGCCGGGCGACCTGGTGCTCGGCGCCGCGCTGCTGGCGGCCGGCCTGGCGGCGGCGTTCGTGATGAACGGCGCCGAGGACGCGGAGACGGAGGAGCGCTTCCGCGCGCGGGCCCGTCGCGCCGCGGCGGCGATCGACACCGCGGTCACCGGGCCGCTGGAGCCCGCCCTCGCCGTGGCGGGCCTGTTCGCGGCCTCCGAGCACGTCGACCGCGCCGAATTCCGCGCGTTCACGACCCCGTTGCTGCGACGCCACCCGGCGCTGTACGCGCTGGAGTGGCTGCCGTGGGTCGACGGCCGGGCGCTGCCCGGCCTGGAGCGCGAGGCGGCGCGCGAGGGCGTCGCCGGGTTCTCGGTCTGGGAAAGCTCGTCCAACGGACCGCGACCGGTCACGCCCGGCCCGGCCCACGCGCCGATCGTCTTCATGGAGCCGCCGCACGCGGGCGCGCTCGGCTTCGACGTGCTCTCGGACGCGGGGCGCCGCGCCTACGCGCTGGCCGCCCGCGACCGCGGCGAGCCGGTCGCCTCCCGCCGCTTCCGCCTGGTCGAGGACCCGCGCGACCTTCCGCTGTGGTCGGTCGCCATCTACCAGCCAGCCTATCGCGGCGGGCTGCCGCCGGTCGGCGTGCCCGCCCGTCGCGAGTCGCTGCTCGGCTTCGGCATCGCCGTGTTCCGGGTCGCGCCGCTGCTCGATCACGCGCTGCGCCGGATCGAGGCCGACGACGTGAAGGTGGTCGTCAGCGACCACGGCGACGGCAGCGCACGCGAGGACGTGCACACCTGGGGCGCCGGGCCCGAGGCCGGCCGCAGCCACGCCTGGCGCGAGTCGTTCGTGGTGCCGGTCGCGGACCGCAACTGGCAGATCGAGGTCACGCCGCGCCCCGGCGCGTTCGTCGAGTCCCACCGCGGCTCGCTCAGCCTCGCGCTGCTCGGCCCGCTGGCGGCACTGACGGCGATCGCGCTGCGGGTGGCGATCCGCACCGCCCACCGCATCCGCGGCGAGGTCCCGAAGCAGACGATCGGCCCCTACACGCTGCTGCGTCGAATCGGCAGCGGTGGCATGGGCGTCGTGTGGGAGGCGCACCACTCGCTGCTGCGGCGGCCGACCGTGGTCAAGCTGATCGCCCCCGAGCTGGTCAGCGAGGAGTCGCTCACCCGCTTCGAGCGCGAGGCCCACGCCACCAGCCGGCTGAGCCACCCGAACACGGTCGAGATCTACGACTTCGGGCGCACGAAGGACGGCGTCTTCTACTACGCGATGGAGCGCCTGCGCGGCATCGACCTCGACGCGATGGTGACGCGCTTCGGGCCGATCGGCCCGGCGCGTGCGATCCACCTGCTGCGCCAGGCAGCGGCCGCGCTGGGCGAGGCCCACGCCACGGGCCTCGTCCACCGCGACGTCAAGCCGGCCAACGTGATGGCCTGCGTCGTCGGCGGCATCCCGGACTTCGTCAAGGTGCTCGACTTCGGCCTGGTCAAGGACCTGCGCCGCGAGACCGGTCCGTCCCTCTCCCAGGAGGGCACCGCGCTCGGCACGCCGCTGTACCTCGCGCCCGAGGGCCTGACCCGGCCGGCCGAGGTCGACGTCCGGCTCGACGTCTACGCGCTGGCCGCGGTCGGCTACTTCATGCTCTGCGGGCGCACGCCCTACGGGGGCAACTCGGCATTCGAGATCTTCGCCCGCCAGCAGCAGGGGCCGCCGCCGCCGCCCTCGGCCGTGCTCGGCCGGGCGCTGCCGCACGCGCTCGAGGACCTGCTGATGCGCGGGCTCGCGTTCGCGCCGGAGAGCCGGCCGCGGGACGGCCGCGCGATGCAGACGGAACTCGCTCGCCTGGCGGGCGTCCTCGACTGGAGCGAGGAGGAGGCGCGGGCCTGGTGGGAGAGCCACGGCCAGCCGTTCCTCGAGGCCCGCGAGGCGGCCGCGTCGCGCGCCACCGGCCACGACCTGTTGCCGGCCTCGCGGTGAGCGGCGCGGCGTGAGCGCCGCCGTCCTGAGCCTCGTCGGCTGCGGCCTGTGCTGGGCGGCGCTCGACGTGCAACGCAAGCGCCTGGCCCAGGGCGTCGACATCCTCGCCCTCGGCGCGGCGCTCGCGTTTCTCGGGCTGCCCACCTTCGCTGCCGTCGGCGCCTTCGCCCACGACCCCGGCTTCGACTTCGCGCGCTACCTGCCGCGCACGCTGGCGGCGGCGGCCTTCAGCGCCTGGGCCCACGTCACCTTCCTGCGCGCGCTGGCGATCGCGCCGCTCTCCATGTGCCTGCCGCTGCTGGCGCTCTCGCCGGTGTTCGCCGCGGGCTTCGGGATGATGTGGCTGGGCGACCCCGTGCGTGCGATGCAGGCCGTCGGCATCACCGCCGTCGCCTGCGGCGCCTGGCTGCTGCCGCACTCCGTGGCGCCCGGCACCGACCCGGCGGCGGCGGCGCGCGGCCGCCAGTTGATGCTGGTGGTGGCGGTGGCGTGGGGGCTGGTGGCGGTGATCGACCGCGACGCGCTGCGTTTCGCCTCCCCGCTGCGGCACGGCGCCGTGCAGTGCGGCGTCGTCGGCGCCGGCCTGCTGGTCGTGCTCGCGGCGCGCGGCCGCTTCGCGGCGCTGCGCACGCTGGGCCGGCGGCCGGGGCTGCTGGTGCTGTCCGTGCTGACCGGCACGGCCGCGCTCGGCCTGCAGTACGCGGCGCTGCAGGGACTCGACGCCGGCAGCGTCGAGTCGGTCAAGCGCGCGATGGGGCTGACCCTGGCGCTCGTCAACGGCCGCCTGCTCTTCGGCGAGCGCGTCACCCTGCGCCACGTCCTGGCGGCCGCGCTGATGGCGGCCGGCGTCCCGCTCGTCCTCGGCTGACGGCTAGTAGTTCCGGATCAGCAGTTCCTGGATCCCGCGCCGGGAGGCGGTGAGGTTGATCTCGCGCCGTGACGCGAGACGGGTCAGCCGGAAGCCGCGGTAGAGCGCGCGCACCGCGGCCGTGTCGGAGTTGGTCAGCGCGAAGCGCACGCCCGCGGCGTCGAGCCGGCGCACGCACGCTGCCAGCCGCTCGTGATCCTCGGCCCGGAACGGCTCGCGGGTGTAGCGGGCGAAGTCCGCGTAGCCGCCCTGCGGCCAGTACGGCGGGTCGAGGTAGGCGAAGTCGTCCGCCGTGATGCCCGCCAGCCCGAGCTCGAAGTCGCCGCGGCGGAAGCGGACGCCACGCAGCGCGGCGGAGAGCGCACGCAGGTTGTCGGGGTCGGCGTAGCGCCGCGCGTACGCGCCCCACGGCGTGTTGAAATGCCCCGCGCGGTTGACGCGGAACAGGCCGCGGAACGCCGTCTTGTTGAGGTAGACGAAGAGCGCGGCGCGGCGGGCGGGCGACTCGGCTCGCGGGTCGAGCCCGCGCAGGCGCAGGAAGTCCTCGCGCGTATTGGGCAGCGGCAGCAGCTCCGCGAGCACGGCGTCGGGGTCGTCGCGGATCTGCTCCCAGGCGTCGATCAGCCAGTCGTTGCGGTCGGCGACCACGGCGCGCGCGGGAGCCAGGGCCAGCAGCACGCTGCCGCCGCCGAGGAAGGGCTCGAAGTAGCGCGCGCCGACCGGCGGAAAGCCGGCGACGAGGCGAAGCGCGAGCGCCTGCTTGCCGCCTGCCCACTTGAGGAACGGGCGCGGCGCGACGCGGACGGCAGGCACTGGGGCGTTCATCTGACGCGCGAGAGCATAAGTCGCTTCCGGGGGCGGAACGGCGTAATCTGGAGTTGACTCCGTGCGGGCTCTCGCGGCCCGAGGGCCAATCCTGGCCTCGGACAGCGTCTGCGGTCATCTCCCTACCTCTCGTACCGCCTCCCGCACCGGGCCCGAAGGAGTTCCCATGCACAACCCCTCGCTCGCGACGCACGCGCGCCCCTCGTCTGCCCGGATCGCGTCTTGAGCTGGAGCGTCGGCGACGCGGGCGACACCCGCTTCCACCGCGTCACGCTGATCATCCTGCGCGCGCGCCAATTGAAGGACGGATCGCCGGCCCGCGTCGAGCGCTCGGGTCACAAGGACCTGGCGGTGGCGGCGGCCGAGGTGCGCGCCGGCCAGGTGGCGTGGGAACACGAGGAGGCGCCGCATGCCGGATGAGGAAGAGCTGGGCCGCTGGCGCTGCGTGAAGTGCAGCGGCGAGATCGTGGCCGCGGGCGTGAAAGCGCCGGGCTTCCTCGGGGTCGGCGCCTACCAGGGTCCGTGCCCGTGGGGCTGCGGCGCCTGGATCACCCGCGGCTTCCGCAAGGTCAAGCCTGACGCCGTGCGGGTCGTCCGCGCCAGCGAGTGGCCGGCGTCCGCCCACCCCTAGTCGCGCGAGTCCCGCCTAGCGCGGCTCGCCCTTCGGGCGCAGCCCGAGGCGGGTCACCAGGTGGTGCAGGTTGCTGCGGTGCATGCCCAGCTCGCGGGCCGCCGCGGCCAGCGTGCCGTGGCGGCTGAGCGCCTGCGCGACCAGCGCCCGTTGCGCCGCCTCCAGCCGCTCGGACAACGGCGTGCCCGGCGGCGCCGCGGGCAGCTCGAGGCCCTCCGCGATCGCCTCGGAGCGCTCGCGCTCGCGGCGTCCCGGCGGGCCGCCGCGGGCGGGAGCGAGCAGGTCGAGGTGGCGCACGTCCACGCTGACCGCCTCGCGGGCGTGACGGCCGCGCGACGCGCGCAGCACGGCGCGGCTGACGACGTTCTCCAGCTCGCGCACGTTGCCGGGCCACTCGAACGCGGCGAGCCGCTCGCGGGCCGTTTCGGCCAGCCGCACCCGGCCGAGGCCGAGCCGGCGGCCCGCCGCGTCCGCGAAATGGGCCGCCAGCAGCGCCACGTCCTCGCGCCGCTCGCGCAGCGGCGGCACGTGCAACGGGTAGACGGCGAGGCGGTGGTAGAGGTCGGGGCGGAAGCGGCCGGCGGCGACCTCGGCCGCGAGGTCGCGGTTGGTGGCCGCGATCACCCGCACGTCGACGCGGTGCAGCTTGTCGGAGCCGACCCGCTGCACCTCGCCCTGCTGCAGCGCGCGCAGCAGCTTCGGCTGCAGGGTCGCGGACAGCTCGCCGACCTCGTCGAGGAACAGCGTGCCGCCACTGGCCAGCTCGAACTTGCCCGCGCGATCGCGCAGCGCGCCCGTGAAGGAGCCGGCGACGTGGCCGAACAGCTCGCTCTCGGCGATGGCCTCGGGCAGCGCGGCGCAGTTGACCTGGATCAGCGGCTCGTCGCGCCGGCGCGAGGCGGCGTGGATCGCGCGCGCGACCAGCTCCTTGCCGACGCCGGTCTCGCCGGTGATCAGCACCGCCAGGTCGGAGCTGGCGACCAGCGCGATCTCCTCCATCACGCGGGCGACCGGCGCGCTGGTGCCGAGCAGCGGCGTCTGCGACGAGGCCCGCAGCATCTCGCGGGCGACGCGGCCGCTGTGCTCCGCCCGCACCTCCAGCGCCTCGATCAGCGACGCGGTGCGCAGGGCCGCCCCGGCCAGCGCGCCCACCGTGGCCAGGAAGCGCGGGTCGAGGTCGTCGAACGCGCGCGGCTCCAGCGCGTCGGCCGTCAGCGCGCCGACCACCTCGCCGCCCTCGGTCAGCGCACAACCGAGGCAGGCGTGGATGTGCTCGAGGGCGTGGGGATCGGCCAGCAACTGGCCGTCGAAAGGGTCAGCCAGCGCCGAGTCCGGCGGGAAGCGCACCGCCTCGCCGCGGGCCGCCAGGATCGCCGACAGCCGCGGGTGGGCCTGGACCTTGAAGCGCGTCGTCAGCGCCTGCGACGACAGGCCGTGGCCGGCCACGGGGATCAGCGCATCGCCCTCCAGCCGCAGCAGGCAGGCCGCGTCGCACGGGATCACACGGCGCAGCGTCGAGAGCAGTCGCTCGTAGCGGTCGGAGGCCGTGAACGAGGCCGTCAGGTCGCGGGAGATCGCGAGCAGGGCCTCGAGG
The DNA here is from genome assembly GCA_023701125.1 of Vicinamibacteria bacterium. Classification (GTDB taxonomy): domain Bacteria; phylum Acidobacteriota; class Vicinamibacteria; order Fen-336; family Fen-336; genus WYBL01. Next base: position 45,533 of record JAMPXO010000018.1, read on the forward strand.
GCCGCCTCGGGCACGGGCGCCGGAACGTTATTGCTCACACAGCACCGCTGTTTGTTTCATAACCACCGATTGTTACCTCGACCATAACACACCCTGCAACTCGTTGATCCACAAGAAGCGCAATGCTGGCCCGCGGGTTGCCTATGGAAGGGGTATCGGCCACGAGTGCTGGCCGTCAGGAGGAAGAACCGAATGGCCACCACCCCCACCCCGCTCACCCCGCAGTCCACGCTGGCCGAGTTGGCCGTCGCCCACCCGGCGGCGTCCCGGGTGTTCCACAAGCACGGGCTCGACTACTGCTGCACGGGCGGCCGCCCGCTGCAGGAGGCCTGCGCCGAGCGCGGGCTCGACGCGTCGGCGGTGATCCGCGCGATCGAGGTCGAGACGCCGGCAGCGGCGGACCACACGCGCTGGGACCGCGCGGCGCTGCCCGAGCTGGTCGCTCACCTGGTCGGCTTCTACCACCGGCGGCTGCGCGAGGAACTGCCCCAGCTCGAGGCGATGGCGAAGAAGGTCGAGGCGGTCCACGCCGAGAAGGCGAGCTGCCCGCGCGGCCTCGCCGAGCACGTCACCACGATCCACGGCGCCGTGCTCGATCACCTCGCGAAAGAAGAGCAGGTGCTGTTCCCGATGCTCGTCGCCGGCCGCGGCCAGATCGCGGGTGGGCCGATCCGGGTGATGGAGAGCGAGCACGACGACCACGCCGTCAGCCTGCGCCGGACCCGCGAGCTGACCACCAACCTGGTGCCGCCGGACGAAGCCTGCACCACCTGGCGCGCGCTCTACGCCCGGCTCGACGCCTTCGAGGCCGAGCTGATGGAGCACATCCACCTCGAGAACAACGTGCTGTTCAAGCGCGCGCTGGCCGAGTTCGACAACTAGACGACCCCTGATACCCGGAGCGACTTCATGAGTGCCCTGAAAGACAACAAGTACTGGATCTCGTTCTTCGCGGCGATCTCGATCGCCTTCTTCGTGCTCGGCTTCTACGGCGTCGAGGTCTACCGCCAGGCGCCGCCGATCCCCGCCCAGATCGTCACCGTCGACGGCCGCGTGATCGCCACCCAGGACGACATCCTGACCGGCCAGGAGTCGTGGCAGTCGACGGGCGGCCAGCAGCTCGGCTCGATCTGGGGCCACGGCGCCTACCAGGCGCCCGACTGGACGGCCGACTGGCTGCACCGCGAGGCGGTGACGCTGCTCGACGTCTGGGCCCAGCGCGAGCACGGCACGTCGTTCGACGCCCTCGACGCGGGCGCCCAGGGTGCCTTGAAGCAGCGGCTGGTGGTCGAGATGCGCACCAACACCTGGAACTCCGCGACCGGCGCGGTGACGATCAGCGCCGACCGCGCGCTGGCGATCGAGCGGACGGCCGCCCACTACGACGCGCTGTTCGGCGGTGCGCCCGAGCTCTCCGAGCTGCGCGAGGCGTACGCGATGAAGGAGGTCACGGTGCCCGACACGGCGCGCCGCGCGGCGCTGACCGACTTCTTCCTGTGGACCGCGTGGGCCGCGACCACCCAGCGGCCGGACGCGAAGGTGACCTACACCAACAACTGGCCGCACGAGCCGCTGGTCGCCAACCGGCCCTCGGGCGCCAACGTCGTGTGGTCGCTGGTCAGCATCTTCCTGCTGCTGGCCGCGCTCGGCGGCCTCGTCTGGTATCGCTCGTTCCGGCCGGAGGAGGAGAAGGACCCGGAGCCGCCCGTGCGCGACCCATTCGGAGAAGTGGCGCCGACGCCGTCGATGCGGGCGGTGGCCAAGTACGTCGGCACCGTCGTCCTGCTGCTGTTCGTGCAGGTGATCCTGGGCGTGATCACGGCCCACTACACGGTCGAGGGCCAGGCGTTCTACGGTCTGCCGCTCGGCGAGTGGCTGCCCTACTCGCTGACTCGCACCTGGCACGTGCAGGCGGGCATGTTCTGGATCGCCACCGCGTTCCTCGCCGCCGGCCTGTTCGTCGCCCCGATCGTCGGCGGCCGCGAACCCCGCTTCCAGCGCCTCGGCGTCAACGTGCTGTTCGGCGCGCTGCTGCTGGTCGTCGGCGGCTCGTTCGTCGGCCAGTACCTCGCCATCCACCAGGTGCTGCCGCTCGGCCTGTCGTTCTGGCTCGGCCACCAGGGCTACGAGTACGTCGACCTCGGCCGCGGCTGGCAGGTCGCGCTGTTCGTCGGCCTGCTGCTGTGGCTGACGCTGATGCTGCGCGCGCTGTGGCCGGCGCTGCAGCGCAAGGACGCCTCGCGCACGCTGGTGCTGATGTTCGCGGGCGCCTCCACCGCGATCGGCCTGATCTACGGCGCCGGCTTCTTCTTCGGCGCGCGCACCCACATGTCGGTGATGGAGTACTGGCGCTGGTGGATCGTCCACCTCTGGGTGGAGGGCTTCTTCGAGGTCTTCGCGACCGCCGCGATCGCGCTGATCTTCGCCCGGCTGGGACTGGTCGAGCCGCGCAATGCCGGGAAGGCCGTGATCGCGTCCTCCGGGCTGTACCTGTTCGCCGGCATCCCCGGCACCTTCCACCATCTCTACTGGAGCGGAACCCCGACCGCGATCCTGGCCGTCGGCGCCACGTTCAGCGCGCTCGAGGTGGTGCCGCTCGTGCTGATCGGCTGGGAAGCGTGGCGCACCAGCCGGCTGCAGCACGCGGTCTCCTGGATGTCGCGCTACCGCTGGCCGGTGCGCTTCTTCGTCGGCGTCGCGTTCTGGAACCTGGTCGGCGCCGGCCTGTTCGGTTTCCTGATCAACCCGCCGATCGCGCTCTACTTCATGCAGGGCCTGAACACGACCCCGGTCCACGCCCACGCCGCGCTGTTCGGCGTGTACGGCCTGCTCTCGCTCGGCCTGATGCTGGTGGTCGCGCGGCGACTGTCGGGCTTCGTCGCCTGGCGCGAGCGTTACCTCGCGTGGGGCTTCTGGGGCATGAACGTCGGCCTCGGCCTGATGATCGCGCTGAGCCTGCTGCCGATCGGCCTGGCCCAGACCTGGGCCTCGGTCGAGACCGGCCTGTGGTACGCCCGCAGCGCCGACTTCCTGCAACTGCCCGTGATGGAGGCGCTGCGCTGGCTGCGCGTGATCGGCGACACGGTCTTCTTCGCCGGCGTCGTCAGCTTCGCGTACTTCATGCTCGGCCTGTGGACCGGCTGGAGCTACGAGTCGGCCTCGGCCCCCGAGCCCCACGGGGCCGCGATGCCCGAGCCCGCGGCGTAGCCGTTCGTTTCATCTCGCACGAAACGGGGCCGGCACCTGCGGGTGCCGGCCCCGCTGCGCGTTCAGCCGGGTCACGGAGGCAGCGAACCACCAAGTCGCGCGCTTATCATCCGCAGGCCTATGCCGCTGCCCGCGCCGATCCACCGCCACCTGTCGACCGTTCGCCGGCTGTTCCGGCCGCCCGACATCGGCGCGCTGGACGGCCTGCTGGCCCACGCCTCGCCGAAGGCGCCCTACGCCGAGCGACTCGAGTGGCTGGTGTCGCTGCTGCGCTGGGTGCTGCGTCCCGGCGCCGCTCCCGTCGGGGGCCTGGGGGCGGAGGAGGGACCGAGCGTCGAGCGCCGTCACCCGGCGACCACGCGGCTGCGCTTCGCGCTGCGGGTGCTCGATCGCAACCCGGCGTGGAAGGCCTCCGTCGCCGCCACGCTGCGCGCGATCGTGCGCGACATCGACGCGCTGGAGATGTTCTGCGAGACCGGCCTGCCGCGCGAGGCCTCGTTCCTGACCGAGGCGATCGAGCGGGTGATGCTGCGGGTGATGCCGGCCGACCCGTGGCGCACCGAGCTGGGCACGGCGCTGCTCGCCCTGTTCCCGGAGGAGCGGCACGCCGACTGGCTGGAGGCGCTCGACGACGAGACGCTGCAGCTCGTGGCCGCGCTGTTCGCACACGACGAAGGCGCGGACGCGGGGGCGGCGCCGTGGAACCCGGTCGCCGACGACGTGCCGGATGCCCTGCTGCTGCTGACCAGCGAGCTGCGCGCCGCCGGCATGCAGTCCGCGGTGCGGCGTCGGATCGGCGCCGGCTCCTTCCGCGACCTGCCGTTCTTCGGCCTGACCCGCTCGGCCGAGGACCTGGTGGCGGTCGCCCGCAGCGGCGACGGGGGCGTGGTGGTCACGGCCCTGGCCGACTTCAACCAGCGGCTCGGTGCCTGCGCCGAGGCGCTGGTCCGCGCCCACGCCCACCTCGACGAGTACGGCGTCAGCGTGCGCATCGTCTACCTGCTCGAGCGCATGGACGCCCACATCCACCGCGCGCGCACGCTGGCCTCGATGCTCGCCGGCGAGTCGGGCCCGGCTTTCGCCGCCGCCTTCCTCGCCCGCCTGGTGCGCGACACGCTGGCGCGGCGCCAGCTCCGGACGCTGGTCGCGGCCAACACCCGGCTGCTGGCCAAGAAGGTCGTCGATCGCTCTGCCGAGACCGGCGAGCACTACATCGCCCGCACCCGCGAGGACTACCGCGCGATCCTGAAGGCCGCGGCCGGTGGCGGCGTGCTGACCGTGGCCACGGTCTACGGCAAGTTCCTGGCGATCGCCGCCCACGCGGCGCCGTTGCTGCAGGGCCTGCTGCTGTCGGCCAACTACGCGGTCAGCTTCACCATCATGCAGCTCGGCCACCTGACGCTCGCCACCAAGCAGCCGGCGATGACGGCGCCGGCGCTGGCCGCGCGCATGCACAAGGTGGAGACCCGCGAGAGCATGGACGCGCTGGTCGACGAGATCGTCCACCTGCTGCGCTCGCAGGTGGCGTCGATCTTCGGCAACGTCGCGCTGGTGGTGCCGGGCGTCGCGCTGGTCGCGCTGCTGTGGAACGCCGCGTCCGGTGCGCCGCCGCTGGGCGCGGAGAAGGTCGCCTCCACGCTGCACGCGCATTCGCTGTTCGGGCCCACGCCGCTGTTCGCTGCCTTCACGGGCGTCCTGCTGTGGCTGTCGAGCCTGGCCGCCGGCTGGTTCGACAACTGGCTCGTGCTGCGCGGCGTCGGCGCCGGCATCGCCCACAGTCGCCGCCTGGCGTTCGTGTTCGGACGCCGGTTCCAGGTGCGGCTGGCCGCGTTCCTGAAGGCGCACGGCTCGGGCATCGCGGGCAACGTCGTGCTGGGCGTGCTGCTCGGCCTGACACCCGAGCTGCTCGTGTTCGGGGGCCTGCCCGCCGACGTCCGCCACGTCACCCTTTCGACGGGCCAGGTGGCCGCGGCCATGGCCTGCCTGCCGGCGCAGGCGCTGCTCGAGTCCCCGTTCTGGATGGCCGTGCTCGGGCTCTGCAGCGCCGGCGTGCTGAACCTCGGGGTCAGCTTCTCGCTGGCGCTGTCGCTCGCCATCCGCGCGCGCGGCGTCGAGGCTCCGCAGCAGCGCGCGCTCTGGGCCGCGCTGGCCACCCGCGTGCGTCAGCGGCCGCTGTCGTTCCTGCGCCCGGAGTAGGCCCCGGTCAGGCGCTCGGCGCGCCGCGGGCGCCGCGCAGGTCGCGGAACAGGGCGAGCCCGCGCTGCTTCGCCTCGCGGTAGTGGCCGCGCAGGGTGGCCGCCGAGAGCGCGTCGCCCTTCGTCGCCCACGCCAACGCCGCGCGGCCGACGGCGACCGTGCCCGCGTAGGCGACGGCCACCTTGGCCGGCAGCCCCGCGATCGGGATCAGCCCCACGAGCTGGCGACCGGCCTGGCGGAACAGGAAGCCGCCGCCGATCACGCCGACGAACTCGCCGAGCACGTCCGTCGGTGCGCCCTGCTTGCCGGCGCACAACGCGATGCGGTAGGCCATCATCAACTGGTTCTTGGTCAGCACGACCATGTCGGCGACGGTCAGCGGCACGCCGAGGACCGGCACGTTCTCGGCCAGCCCCGCGGTGAACGCATAGGTGGCGTTGGCCCGCGCGGACTCGTCGATCAGTCGCCGCGAGACGACGTCGCGCAGCGGCGGCAGCGCTCGCGCGTAAGCGATGCGGCGGTCGCCGGCGAGCGCCGAGGTCAGCGCGGTGGCGAGCCGCTCGATCGACGCCGGCTGCAGGTCGGGCAGAGCGACGCGGGCCGCCTCCGCGCCGCGCGGGACCTCGGCGTGGCGTGAGGTGGCCCCCAGCGCGCAGGCGATCACGCGCAGCCCGCGGGCCGCCAGCTCGGCCTGGACCGCGCGCAGCTCCGCGGGATCGTCGTCGCCGCGGAAGGCGACCAGCGCCAGCTCGGGGGCCGGGTCGCCCGCGGCCGGCGCGGGCGGCAGCGCGCCGGGCGCCGCGGTCAGCAGCCACGGGTGGCACGGCCCGGCGGACAAGGCGGTCGCCAGCTCGGTGGCGACCACGGCGTCCTGGGCCAGCACCAGCAGCCGGAACGGCCGCGCCGCCTCGACCCGGATCGCCTCCAGGTCCAGCTCGCGCAACAGGCGCCAGACGTCGGATACGACGGCGAGCTTCATGGCCTCGTCTTCGATGGTACGTCGCGCCCGCTCACGGAGCGAACGAGAACTCGGTGGCGATCACGCTGCGGTCGAGGCGGGGCCGGAAGCGCAGCTTGCGGTCGTGCGCGTAGAGATCGCTCTGGCGGTACAGCGGCGCGATCGGCCAGTCCTGGACCACGACCCGGGTCACCTCGCGCAGCATTTCGCCGCGGTGCGGGGCGTCCTCCTCCAACTGGGCCTGCTCGATCAGCTCGTCGACCCGCGGGTTCGAGTAGCCGCCACCGTTGACCGAGCCGAAGTTGGGGCTGGGGGTGTGGAACAGCGTGGCGTAGGAGCTGTCGAGCGAGCGACTGTCGTCGAGCCAGCCCAGCACGTAGAACGGGCTGCGACGGCTCTCGACGAGATCGATCAGCTCCGCGTACGGCCGCGGCCGCGGCACGACCTGCAGGCCGGCGGCGTTGAGCTGGCCTGCCAGCGCGACGACGACGGCGTCGATCTCGAGGTACTTGCCAGGCACGTAGTCGAGCTCCAGGCGAAGCCCCGGGCCTCGACCCGCGGCGGCGAGCAACGCGCGCGCCGTCGCTTCGTCGCGCGGCGGCGCCAGCAGGCTGCGGTCGTGGCCGATCTGGCCGTCGGCGGCGATCTGGACGGTCGGCTCGCCGAAGCCGCGCAACGGGCCCGCCACCAGCCCGGCCCGGTCGGCCGCCAGCGACACGGCGGCCCGCAGCCGCGGGTCGCGGAACGGGCTCGGAGACCGCACGTCCATGCCCAGGAAGATCACGCGCAGGCCGGGCCGGGCCGTGGTCGCGAAGCCCTCGTTCGCCAGCCGCACCATCTCGTCGGGCGGCACGTCCAGCGCCAGGTCGGCCTTGTGCTCGCGCAGCAGCCGCACGCGAAGGGCGCCGTCGCGGGCCGGCAGGAACTCGACGCGCGGTGGGCCGGTGCCGCCCTTGCGATGGCCAGGGATGGCCTGCAGGGCGACGTGGCCGTCCGGCTTCCACTCGACGATCCGGTACGGTCCCGAGCCGACCGGGGCGCCGTCGGGCCCCGGCCCGCCGTCGATCATGAACTGGTCGAGCCGCTCGGGCAGCGACAGGAACGGCTCGCGGGTCCGGAACACGACGTCACGGGCGCCCTCGGCGCGGACCTCCGCGACGGGCTCGAGATGGGTGCGCCCCCACGACACCGACAGCCGGCGGTTGATGGCGGCGACGGCCATCGCCGCGTCGAGCGCGCGGCCGTCGTGGAGGCGCAGGCCGGGCCGGAGGGTGAAGATCCAGGTCCGCTCGTCGGGGCAGTGCCAGCTCTCGGCGAGGCCTGGCCCCACGCTCAGGTCGTCGCGGATCTCGACCAGGGTCTCGAAGACGTTGCCGAGGATCGAGGTGGCGAACTCTTCGTGCGCCGGATGGTCGATGTCGCGGGCCATCAACCCCGCGGGGAGCGCGACGCGCAGGGCGCGCGCCGCGGGCGCAGCCGGCCCGGGCACCCGGGCGCAGTCCATCACCAGCACCGACAACGCCAACGCCAACGCCAGCGGCCGGGGGGTCACGATGCGAACCCTATTCCCGCCGGACTCCCAATTCAACCGAGCCTCGGGGGTTTGGGGGCGGAGGAGTCAGTCCCCCAGCTTCTTCTTCAGGTTCAAGCTGGCGATCGCGCCGGGATCGTCCTTCGAGATCACCCGCGCCTCGTTGCCGGTCGCGGTGACGTTCTCGTAGTTGCCGTCGCTGCGCCGCACGAGCTTGGTGAAGCCCTGGCTCTTGAGTTGCGAGTCGCCGCGCGGGAAGCCCAGCGCCGGCGGGTGGATGATGCGCTCGACCGCGGCCTCCGGCGGCGTGGCGTCCGGCTCCAGGCCCGCGCGCTGGGCGACCTCGCGCCAGGTGTGGAGCTTCTCTTCGAGCCCGTGGCGGACTTCGACCACGCGCCCGTTGGCCTCACAGTAGTAGTCGTACCGTGGCATGAGCTGATTATCGCGCCAGCCGCTCGATCAAGGGGCCCTGGAGGGCTTGAGGGCGGAGGAGCCGCCGTTGGCGACCTGGCACCGCTCGTGAATTCTTGTGAGGGCGGTCACGGGGCGGCCGAACCTTCTGTAGGCTGCGAGCGTCTACAGTGCGGAACAAGGAAAAGCACGACCCCATGGGCGCCCTCCCCCACAACTCTCCGACTCGAACGGCCGACCCGGCACGCCCGGCGGCCCCGCAAACCACGGCCGCCGTGACGCTGGCCTGGATCCGGGCGCTGGCCTCCGACTGGACCGAGCGTCGGGAGAACGAAGAAGAGGACGAGCGGCCGGACTCCCGGGGCCCGCGCCGGTAGCATCCCGGGGTGGACTCCCCGCCCTGCCTCGCGCGGATCGGCCTCGTCGCCCGCTTCAAGCCGGTCCACCTCGGCCACCTGGCCGTGCTCGAGGGCGCCCTCGCCCGCGGCGAGCGCCTGCGGGTGGGCCTCGGCAGCGCCAACCGCCACGACCTCGACAACCCGTGGAGCGCCGCGGAGTCGGCCGCGATGATCCGCTGCGCGCTCGGCGCCCTTGCCGAGCGCGTCGATTTCGTCGAGATCGAGGACCTCGGCGACGGCCCGCGCTGGGCGGCCCTCGTCGAAGACCGGCTGGGACCGCTCGACCTGTTCGTCACCGCCAACGCCTACGTGCGCCAGTTGCTGGAGCGACGCTACCCGTTGGCGCCAATGGTGGGTCTGGTGCCGCCGGAGCGCCGGGTGCGAGTGGCGGGCCGCGACGTGCGCGCGGCGATGGCGCGGGGCGGGGACTGGCGGGCGCTGGTGCCGCCGGTGGTCGCGGCGTACCTCGAGCAGCACGGCCTCGTCGCGCGCTTCCGCCGCGAGTTCGGCCTGGCGGTCCTCGCCCGCGAGGCCCCGCTGCCACCGGGGGGCGCTCAGGCGTAGAGTTACGGCCCATCCATCCCTCGATCGACCGGAGGCGTGCGATGTACTCGTGGGACGACGACACGTCGGGCTGGCTCGGCGCCGCTCGCTACTCGTACGGCGACACCGGCAAGGAGGCCCGCGACGAGGCGTCGCGGCGGGCCGCGGCGCGCGGGCCGCGCACCTACGCGGCCAAGGCCGGCCCCAACGAGGGCATGGTCGATCCCCGCAAGCGGGTCGAGACCACGTCGAAGAACCCGCTGGTGGTCGCCGTCGACGTGACGGGCTCGATGTCGCAGTGGCCGTTCGAGATCTTCGACCGCCTGCCGCTGCTCTACAACACGCTCGTCCAGTACCGCGACGACCTCGAGATCCTGTTCGCGGCGATCGGCGACGCGGGGGCCGACCGCTGGCCGCTGCAGGTCACGGACTTCGCCAAGGGCTACGACCTCGAGCAGCAACTGGGCGCGCTGTACGGCGAGGGCGGCGGCGGCGACGCGCCGGAGAGCTACGGCGTGTTCGCCTGGTGGATGCAGCACCACGTCAGCGTGCCCAACGCGGAGCGCCCGTTCCTGATCGTGTTCGGCGACGCGCCGATGCACGAGAAGGTGCCCGCGGTGGAGTTGCAGCGGCTGCTCGGCCGCCCCGCCCCGCAGCAGAAGGCGAAGGGCTTCACCGGCGCGCTGCTCGGCTGGAAGGAGCACCAGGGCGACATCGACGCGGTCGCCACGTGGCAACAGGTCGCCCAGACCTGGGACACCTGGTTCCTGCGCCGGCCCACCGGGCGCCCCGGCGACGAGGTGGACCGGCAGTGGAGCCGCGCGCTCGGCAAGGAGCGGGTGTTCCAGATCGACGACGAACAGCGCGCCGTCGACTACGCGATGGGCCTGGTCGCCCGCGCCTGGGGCCGGCTCGGCGACTTCGAGAAGAACATGCTGGCGCGCCAGGACGAGAAGAAGGTGAAGTCGGTGGCCGAGCGCATCCGCAAGGACGGGCCGCGGGTGCTGGTCTGCCCGAGTTGCTCGGCGCGGATCCCCGCCGAGGCCTTCGGCCGCTACGCCTGCTCGTATTGCGGCAACACGCTGGAGCTCTGAGCGGCCGGCGGCATGTGGCTCGTGGTCCTGGGGTTCCTGTCGGCGCCGGCCCCGGCGCCACCCGCCCCCCCGCGCGCGCTGATCGCCGAGGCGGAAGCGATCTCCGCCTCGGACCCCGAGCGGGCCGCGGCCCTGCTCGAGAAGGCAGCCATCGCTGCCGGCGCCGACGGCGCGCTCCGGTTGGAGGCGCTGAGTGCCCGTTGCTGGCTGCTGGCGGTGGTTTCGCCCAGCGAGGCGATCCGCACCGCCGAGGCGGCGATGGCCGAGGCCAGGCGCCTCCATCTCGAGCGCAGTATCGTCGATCTCCGGGTGTGCCGCGGCTACGCCCACGAGCGCAGCGACCGCCTCGACGATGCGGCGCGGGACTACCAGTTCGGCGTGGAGGAGGGGGCCCGCCTCTCCGAGCCGAAGGCGACGGCGATGGCTCTGGTCCTGCGCGGGGAGCTGCGGCACGGGCGCGGCCTCTACGGCCCGGCTCTCGAGGATCTCGTCGCTGCCCACCGGCTCGAGGTCCAGCTCGGGCGCCGGCCCAAGCAGAGCTACGCCCTCAACGCGATCGCCAACGTGTACGCAGACCGCAACGTCGGCGACTACGCCCGGGCCCTCGAGTACTACCGGCAGTTGCTGGCGACGCACCTCGCCGACGGCCGCGCCGCCGAGGCCGCCACGGCCCACTTCAACATCGGCTCGACGCTGGAAACGATCGGCGAGCTGGGCGCCGCACTCGACGCGTACAAGGCGTCGCGGAAGATCTCGGTCGAGTTGCACGCCTCTTCCGAGATCGCCTATGTCGACCGCTCGATCGGCATCCTGCTGACGCGGATGGGCCGCGCCGCGGCGGCTCTCGTTCCGCTGCGCAACGCGCTCGCGGCGTTCCGCGCCGCGGACGACCACGACATGGTGGCCGCAACCCGGCTCTCGCTGGGCGTCACGTTCTCGCGCCTGGGCCGCCTGGACGCGGCGCTTGCCGAGCTGCGGGCGGCGCAGGCCCACTACGAGGCCCCGCCCAACGACCGCTTCCTCGACCGGATCTACGAGGAGCTGGCCGTGGTCGAGGCCACCCAGGGCAACTGGCGCGCGGCGCACGAGGCGCAGGGCCGGCTGCTGGAGACGCGGCGACGTCTGGCCGAGAGCCTGCAGGCGGAGCACACGGCCCGCCTGCGGGTACAGTTCGACAGCGAGAAGAAGGAGCAGGAGAACCGCGCACTGCTGCAGGAGAGGGCACTGCGTGAGCAGGCGTTGCGCGACGCGGAGCGCATCTCCCGCTGGCAGCAGGTCTCGATCGGGCTCGGCGTCGCGGTGCTGGCCCTGCTCGCGCACGCGGTGCGCCGCCAGGCGCGCGAGACGGGCCGGATGCGCGACCTGGCGATGACCGACGCGCTCACCCGGCTGGCGAATCGCCGTCACTTCCTGGCCCTCGCCGAGCAGGCCTTCGACTCGGCGCGGAGATTGGGCGCGGCGTTCAGCGTGATCGTGTTCGACATCGATCACTTCAAGCGGGTCAACGACACGCTGGGGCACGAAGCGGGCGACAAGGTGCTGCAGCGGGTCGCTGCCGCCGGCAGGGCCGCCTTGCGGCCGCACGACCGCATGGGGCGGATCGGGGGCGAAGAGTTCGCCGTGCTGCTGCCGGTCACCCGTCTCGCAGAGGCCACGGCGATCGCCGAGCGGCTGCGCGGCACCGTCGCCGGGCACGAGTTCGACGACCTCGCACCGGGCACGCGGGTCAGCTCGAGCTTCGGCGTCGCCGAGTGGCGTCGCGAGGACTCGACGCTCGCCGCCCTCGTCCGGCGGGCCGACGCAGCCCTCTATCGGGCCAAGGCGGGCGGCCGCGACCGAGTCGAGGTCGAGGAGCCGGCGGGGCCTGGGGCATGAGCCTCGTGCGCGCGATCCTGACCGTGCCACCGCACGCTGACTTCGTCGCGGAGCTCGCGGCCCATCCGCTGGTGGCCGGCCTGCGGCTCAACACCGTGATGCCGCTGGC
>JAMPXO010000147.1 GCA_023701125.1 Vicinamibacteria bacterium
CCCGACGACTCTCCGCCGCTCTCCATCGTCCACGGCCGGCGCCCGTGCTGCCACAGCGCCGCGTAGAAGATCCGCGGGTTGGTCGGGTCGATCGCGAGATCCGAGGCGCCGGTCGTGTCGTTCACGTACAGCGTCTTGCGCCAGGTCTTGCCGCCGTCGGTCGACTTGTAGACGCCGCGCTCGGCGCTGGGCGCCCACGGCTGGCCCTGGGCGGCGACCCACACGGTCTCGGGGTCGCGCGGGTGGACGATCACCTGCGAGATCTGCCGCGTCTCGGGCAGGCCCACGTTCGTCCACGTCTGGCCAGCGTCGGTCGACTTGTAGACGCCGTCGCCCGAGGACAGGTTGCCGCGGATGCACGACTCGCCGGTGCCGACGTAGACGACGTTGGGGTCGGCGTCGGCCACCGCGATGGCGCCGATCGAGCCGGTGCGCAGGTCCTTGTCGGACACCGGTTCCCAGGTCGCGCCGCCGTCGGTGGTCTTCAGCACGCCGCCGCCGGTCGCGCCCTGGTAGAAGGTCATCGCCTGGCCGCGCACGCCGGCGACGGCGGTGACACGCCCGCCGCGATACGGGCCGATCGCCCGCAGCTTCATCGCGGCGAGCTGCTCGGACAGCGTCGGCGCGGGCTTCGTCGCCGCCTTCGCGGGGGCGGGCGGCGCCGCGGCGTGGAGCACCGGGGCGAGCAACAGCGGGAGCAGGAGGGCAAGGCGGGACTGGCGCGGCATCGTCATCGGATTCGCCTTTCGAGAGGGCGCCGGAGCGGCGCGGCGTGCGACGAGGACGAGAACGCGGGGATCGTAGCATCGGGTTCCGCGATGCCGGGCGAGCGATGGAACGGGGGCGGCCGATCCGCTAGCCTTCGCTCGCGGCAGCACATGAGTCCTGTGTCCTGGTTCGGACCGAGAGTCGTCTCCGCGCCGGCGCTGCGGGTCAGCACCCACCTGCTCGGCGCTCCGCTGGCCTCCCCGCAGCGGCGGGCGCTGGCCCTGGCGATCGACCTCGCCCTGCTGATCCTGCCCAGCGTCGCGGTGGCCGTCTTCGCGTCCTGGCTTTCGATCCGGGCGAGCGAGCCGCGAGCCGCCGAGGCCGTGCTGCGCATCGTCACCGGGAGGGCCGAGGGCGACGAGCGGCAGCGCGCCTTGCGCGACGCGCTGCCGCTGCTGGCCAGGGGCGAAGCGCGCGGCCTGCCTGTCGCGGCCCGGCTGGCGATCGAAGAGGGCGACGTCGACCGCGCGGCGGCGCTGCTGCGCGATCACCACGTGGCGGTCACCGTCGCCTTCAGCGGGCACAAGGAGCCGCACCTCGAGCCCGGGCAGATCCGGCTCGAGCTGCAGCGCCTCGTCCCCGCGAAGTTCCGCGCCCTCGCGACGCTGGGGCTGGCCGGGGCGTACTTCATCTTCTTCACCGCGGGCCGGCGCGGCGCCACGCTCGGCAAGAGACTGCTGCGCATCCGCGTCGCCCGGCTCGACGGCGAGCCGGTATCCCTGTTCGAGAGCCTGGAGCGGTTCGGCGGCTACTTCCACGTCGGCGGCACGATCGGCATCGGCCTGATCGACCTGTGGCACGACCCGGACCGCAGGCTGGCCCACGACCGCATCGCCGGCACCGTCGTGATCGAGGACAGGCCCCCCGTCGCACCCGCTGCCGCTCCCGAGCCGCCGGCCGACGCCCCGGTCGGCGACGAGGCGCCCGGATAGCAGCGCGTCCGCGCCGCCGTCGAGGCAGGTGCCGATCCTCCGCGGTTGGGGGATGATGGGGGCCGAACAAGGAGCCTGCCATGCCGAAGTTCCACTACTCGGATCCGTTTCCCCACGCGGCACAGGACACGACGCACTACCGCAAGCTGACCAGCGAGCACGTGTCCACGGCCAGCTTCGACGGCCAGGAGGTGCTGAAGGTCGAGCCCGAGGCGCTCACGCTGCTGGCGCGCGAGGCGTTCCGCGAGATCGCCTTCTTCTACCGCGAGCGGCACCTCGCGCAGGTGGCGGCAATCCTCGACGACCCCGAGGCCTCGGACAACGACCGCGGCGTGGCGCTGGCGCTGCTGCGCAACGCGGAGATCGCGGCGCAGGGCCAGCTGCCGATGTGCCAGGACACCGGCACGGCCAACATCGTGGCCAAGAAGGGGCAGCGGGTGTGGACCGGCGGCGGCGATGCCGCGGCGCTGGCCCGCGGCGTGCACGAGACCTACACGGGCGAGAACCTGCGCTACTCGCAGACCGTGCCGCTGACGATGTACGAGGAGAAGAACTCCGGCACCAACCTGCCGGCGCAGATCGACATCTTCGCCACGGACGGCGACCGCTACGAGTTCCTGTTCGTCGCCAAGGGCGGCGGCTCCGCGAACAAGACGTTCCTGTTCCAGGAGACGAAGGCGCTGCTCAACCCGGCGAGCCTCGAGAAGTTCATGGCCGAGAAGATGCGCACGCTGGGCACGGCCGCGTGCCCGCCGTACCACCTGGTGTTCGTGATCGGCGGCACCTCGGCCGAGATGTGCCTGAAGACGGTCAAGCTGGCCTCGACGGGTTACCTCGACGAGCTGCCGACCTCGGGCGACGCTCACGGCCGCGCCTTCCGCGACCCGGAGCTGGAGGCGAGGGCGCTGGAACTCGCGCACCAGACCGGGATCGGCGCCCAGTTCGGCGGCAAGTACTTCGCCCTCGACGTGCGCGTCGTGCGGCTGCCGCGCCACGGCGCCTCGTGCCCCGTCGGCATGGGCGTGTCGTGCTCGGCCGACCGCAACGTCAAGGCCCGCATCGACCACCACGGCATCTGGATCGAGAAGCTCGAGCACGAACCGGGCCGCTTCATCCCCAAGAAGGCCCGCACGGGCGCCCACCGCCACGGCGTGGCCGTGGACCTGAACCGGCCGATGAAGGAGATCCTCGCCGAGCTGTCGAAGCACCCGGTGTCGACGCCGCTGCTGTTGACCGGCCCGATCATCGTCGCCCGCGACATCGCCCACGCGAAGCTCAAGGAGCGGCTCGACCGCGGCGAGGGCCTGCCGCCGTACTTCACGAACCACCCGGTCTACTACGCCGGCCCGGCCAAGACTCCCGAGGGCCTGCCCTCGGGCTCGTTCGGCCCGACCACGGCCGGGCGCATGGACTCCTACGTCGACCTGTTCCAGGCGGCCGGCGGCTCGATGGTCATGATCGCCAAGGGCAACCGCAGCAAGCAGGTCACGGACGCCTGCCAGAAGCACGGCGGCTTCTACCTCGGCTCGATCGGCGGCCCGGCGGCGCTGCTGGCCGCGGAGTCGATCCGCAAGGTCGAGCTGATCGAGTACCCCGAGCTGGGCATGGAAGCGATCTACCGGATCGAGGTCGAGGACTTCCCCGCCTTCATCCTGGTCGACGACAAGGGCAACGACTTCTTCATGAAGGTGTCGCTGCCGATGGCGAAGAGTTGAGAAAGGAGCCGTCCATGGTCCAGGTCCGCCGCTGGTCGTCCGCCCTTGCCCTGCTCGCGCTGCTCTCGTCGAGCGCTGGCGCCCAGGAGATGCCGAAGCCCGCGCCCGAGCACGCGCTGCTCAAGGCGGACGTGGGGACCTGGGACGCGGCGATGGAGATGTGGCTCGAGCCCGGCAAGCCGCCCGTCGCCTCGCAGGGCGTCGAGGTGGTCTCGATGCTCGGCGAGTTCTGGCAGGTGGGCGCCTTCAAGAGCACCTTCATGGGCCAGCCGTTCGAGGGCCACGGGCTGACGGGCTGGGACGCGCAGAAGAAGAAGTACGTCTCGGCCTGGGTCGACTCCAGCGCGCCGGGCCTGACCCACGGCGAGAGCACCTACGACGCCGCGACCCGCACGATGACCGGCCTGCTGATCGGCCCCGGCCCCGACGGCGCGATCCAGAAGATGAAGCAGACGATCGCCTGGAAGGGTGCGGACGAGCGCGTCTTCACGATGGCGAACCTCGACGCCGGCGGCAAAGAAACGGTGTCGATGCGGATCACCTACAAGCGCCGCAAGTAGTCGGCGGGCCCCAGGGGAGCGGACATCGGAATCATGAGAGCGCTGCTCCGCTGGTGGCTGGCGAACGCCGGGAGCATCACCGTTCCGCTCCTGTTCGCGATCTACGTCCCGCTGCTCCTGGGCTGGCCCGCCGGGGTGCCGGTCGTCCTCGTGCTGGCCGGGCTGAGCCTGGTCCAGGGGCTGCGCAACCTGTGGCTGATGTCGCGGCCGAAGGCCGTCGCGCTGGGCCTCGGGCTCCCGACCCTGCTCGTCGGCCTGCTCGTTCGCGAGGGCACGTTCGACGGGTCAGCGCTCCTCTTCTTCCTGCCCGCGGCGCTGGCGGCGATCGCAGAGGCGGTCGTGCGGCGCTGGCGCGGGTCGCACGGCCTGCCCGTCGTGGCCGAGCCGGCCCCGCCGGTGTCGGTCGCCCGCCGGCACGCGGCCGGATGCGCGACGGTGGCCGTGCTGGCGATCGCCTTCTCCGCCGCGACGTGCTTCTCGATGCTGCAGCCGTCCCGCGACTCCGCCGCCTGCCGGGCCTCGCTGCGGCCGGGGATGACGCTCGCGGACGTCGCGATCGCCGCCTGGCCGCACGGGCGCTACTACGCGTTCGTCAACCAGGCGGAGGGCGCCCCGCTGGTGCGGCTCGCCCCGGGCCGGGCCGCCGTGGGAGACGAGGGTGCCGAGGGAGAAGCGGCCGTGCGCGCGTTGCTCGACCGGCATGCCCCACGGCTGGGCCTGGTCTCGGTCTCCTTTTCGTTCCGCGGGCTGGGGCCGATCCGCTCCGGGTTCACGGTCGAGTTCGGCCCTGACGGCCGGGTGGCCCGCATCGGCGAGCAACACAACCGCGACGACTGAACACCACGAGGCGCCGCGGCGCAGCCTACTCCGGGATCAGGAACTCGTCGTCGCCGCGCTCGATGCGGGCGAGCTCGAACCAGTCCGGGCCCAGCTCGCTCTTGACCGGGCCCGAGCAAGGCATGTGAGCGATCGCCGCACCGCCCTTCTCGACCACGAGGCCCTGCTTCTCGACTTTTTCGCCGCGCGGCCCCCAGTTGCCGATGCCCGTGTAGACGACGTAGGCGTGGGCGCCGGAGCGGAAGCGCAGCCACGCCGCGCCGCCACCGGCATAGGGATCGTTTCCACCGCGAGCCGCGGCGCGGGCCAGCGCCAGCTCCGGGGCCGCGCCCGCCACGCCGAAGCGGTAATGGAGCGCGGGGCCGGCCGCCGGCCCGGAGGCGCAGACCGAGACCGTCTTGCCCTTCCCGGTGCGGCACTCGAACACGACCTGCTCCCCGACCGCGCAGAAGCTCGTCGACGTGCCGACCTTCGCTGCGGGCTTCGGGGCCGGCCCGTCGACCGGGTCGGCCTTCACGATCAGCGGCACCGTGTCGGTCAGCTTGCAGTCGGGATCGCCCTCGCACTTCGCCGAGGCGACCTGCTCGAGCCGATAGGTGAGCCGCACGCGGCGGCCGACCAGCTTCGCCTCGCACAACTCGAAGTCCGCCATCTCCGTGAACTCCGCGCCGCGAGCGTCGACGAGCGTGAGATAGCAGGCGATGTCGCCCGCCTCCGCGGACTTGACGACGCCGGCCGTCTTCTTGACCTGGCCGCCGAGGCGCACCTCGTCGGGCCCTTCCGCGGCCACGGCCACCGATGCCACCACCAGCCCTACCGCAACCCGCCACGCGTTTGCCCGCTTCATGCCTCGTGATCCCCGGGAGAGAGGGCGGGAGTCTAGCGGCTCCGGCCCGTGTGGCGAACGGCCGCAGTTCGGCTATCCTCCGCCGCGTTTCCCCTCCGCCGAGCTCCCAAGGAAGCCGATGCGCCTCGTCTCTCGTTCCGGCCACGCCCTCGTCGTGGCCCTGTCGTGCCTTGCCGCCGTGTCCTCGCACGCCGCGGAACTCGCGATCCAGGACTGGAACCTCAAGCCGACGAACGGGACCTTCGCCGGCTGGGTCAAGGTCAGCAACCAGACGGCCGGCGGCAAGTCCGGTTCGATCCAGATCGAGGTGCGGCTGGGCACGGCGCCGCACGGCCAGGCCGGCCAGTACTACACGCTGTACCGGGACAAGGGCAGCCCCGGCCTGCCCGGCGGCTACAACAAGAGCATCACGGTCTCCGGGCCGTACAACCCGGCCAGCTTCCGGGCGGGCCAGTACTACTTCACCGTCTGCGCCCACGAGTACCTGCAGCAGGGCTGGGTCAACCGCGCGTGCCGCACCTCGAACACGCTGTTCACGGTCGCCGCAGCGCAGCGGCCGGCAGCTCCTGCTGCTCCCGCGCGCCCGAAGCCCGCCGACCTGAAGCTCGGCGAGTGGGGTTGGAAGATCTACAACGGCCAGGCCAGCGGCCAGGCCAAGGTCTTCAACTACGGCGGCGTGCGCTCGGGCACCGTGCGGCTCGAGCTGAAGATGTGCGACCAACCGTTCGGCGAGGGCGGCAGCTGCTACACGCTGGCCACCAGCGGCAGCGCGCAGCCGCTGGACGGCGGCTACAACCGCACCAACACGTTCGTCGGGCCCTTCAACGCCAGCAGGTACGAGGACGGCAACTACTACATGGTGCTCGTGCTCAAGGAGTACACCGGCGAGGGCCAGGACGGCTACGTCGTGCGCTCCGGAGCGACCTCGACCACGATGTACCGGATCGGCGAAGAAGAGGACGAAGAAGAAGACTAGTCCCGCGGCGCGTTCGGCTGGCCGGCGAGCCGCAGCGTGAGTGCGATCAGCGCCACGGCCGCCGCCAGCAGCGTGCCCCACAGCAACAGCGTGGGCGGCGCCTGGCCGAGCAGCTCGCGCCAGCCGCGGCGGTGGGCGACGCTCGGCTCGGCGGGCGTCGCCTCGACCCGCTCCGCCGACCAGGCGAGCACTTCTGCGCGCAGCGCGGCCAGGTCGTAGCGCGGAGCGGTGGCTTCCGGGTCGCCCATCAACAGGCGCAACTCGCCGCCAGCGGCCTTGAACGCGATCCGCGGCACGCGCACCAGGGCGCGGGCGTCGGACAGCGTCAGCGGCGCGTCGTCGCCGTCCTCGATCTCGAGCACCAGCTCGCCGGCCCGGGTCGAGACCGGCAGCCGCACCGGCTCCTCGGCACCGCCGGCGCGCCGCTCCAGGCGGCCCGCCCAGACCACGACCTCGCCGCCCCGGCCGTCCGGCCTGGCCATCAGCACCCGCGCGGTGCGCGAGAAGAAGCCCTCGGCGGCCCGCAGCTCCAGCGCCGTCAGCGGCAAAGCAGGGCGCGGTCGCTGGTCGCCCCGCGGCACGGAGAAGCGCCAGCGGCTGCGGCCGGTCGGGGCCTCGAGCGCCTCGCTCTCGAGAATCACCGGCTCCTCGCGCACGCCGGGCTCGAGCACGAACGGGACCTGGCGCGCCTCGGCATCGACCAGTCGCAGGTCGGCCAGGTCGGAGCGCAGCAGGCCGAGGTCGGTGGCGGCGAGGGTGAGCGAGTACAGGTCCTCCTTCACGGGCACGCCGACCCGTCGCTCGTAGCGGAAACGGGCGACCTCCACGGTGGTCCCGGGCCGGGCCGCGAACTGCAACGGCGGCGCCTCGCGAAAGCGGGGGTTCGCCTCCTCCTCGCCGAGCACGGCGATCGGCAGCTCCCCCGCCGCCGCCAGCCGTGCGCGCAACGGCTCCAGGCCGTAGTCCGGCGCGCGCACGACGCGGTTGCCGTAGTAAAGAACGAGCCGTCCAGCGGGTTCCGCCGCCGGGCGAAGCCCGTCGCCGGTCCCCTCCGCCCCCAAGCCCCCGTCCGGCGCGACGTAGACGAGGCGGGCGCGGGGGCCGGAGACCTTGGCCTGCAGCCGGCGCAGGGCCGGGGCATCGCCGTCGACGACCTCGAGCACGCGGCGGCCAGCGGCGAGGCCAGCGACCGGCAGCGTCAGTGACGCGCCCGCCAGGTCGCCCTCGGCCACGCGGTAGACGAGCGCTTCGCCGCGCACCTCGCGGGCGATGCGGCCGCCCGTCTCCTGCTCCTCGATCAGCTTCACGCGGCGCGCGAACAGAGCGTCTTCCGCGGCCAACGTCAGCTCGTCGAAGTCGATCGCCGCGGGCAGCTCCAGCGCGTAGCGCGAGACACCGTCCTGGCGGCCGAGCGGCACCAGCGACGCCTCGCGGCTGAAGCGCTGCGCGGCCAGCGCCAGGCGGCGGGTCGCGGTCAGGCCGGTGACGTTGACCGGCTCGGAGCGGGTGTCGTCGAGGGTCAGCCGCACCCGCCGCGCGCGCACGGCGGCCGGCAGCTCCAGCATCACGTGGCGGACGAAGCCGCCGCTCCACTCGCGCCCGAACAGCGAGGCGGCCGCCAGCCGCGTGGTCCAGGTCGCACCGTCCTCCGAGGTCTCGAGGCGGACGCGCTTGGCGAACCGGCGCGCCGCGATCTCGACCTCGAAGGTGTCGACCTCGACGATCGAGCCGAGGTCGACCTCGACGAGGCTCTGCTGCTCGCGGCGCGCGTCGGCCGCGACGACGTGGCCCGCGTACGCGGTGCGCGCCTCGCGCGCTTCGAGGCGATCGAGCAGGAACGGCACCTCGGCCCCGGAGGCGTCGAGCAGGCGCAGGTCGCGGCCCTCGCGCTGCGCGGCGCCCTGCACCTCGGGCTCGAGCGGCAGCGCGACCAGGCGGCCGGGCTCCTGGGCGGAGACGGTGCGGCGCGCCCGCCAGGCGGAGCGTTGCGCGTCGAGGTCCTCGGCGAACACAGGCCGGTCGGCGGCGAGGACGGCGAGGACGGCTGCGGCGAGAGCGAGCCGAACGGCGCCAGGGCGCTTCACTTCTCCTCCTTGCGGAACACGAATCGCTGGTAGAAGAGCGACACCAGCATCAGCGCGAGGCCGAGGCCGAGGAACGAGAACACGCGGTACACGCCCTGCAGGTTCGACAGGTCGTAGAGGAAGACCTTGGCCACCGTCAGCAACAGGAACAGCAGCGAGGCGTAGCGCAGCGGCTTCAGCTTGCGCCACACGCCGAGCACCAGCAGCACCATCGCGTAGATGCCCCAGGCGCCGGAGCGGGCCAGGTCGCGGGCCGACTCGGGGGCGTGGGCGAAGCTGTGGTCGACCTCCGCGTTGAGCCAGGCGAAGACCAGCAGCAGGCCGAGCCCGGCCACGGCGCTCGCCGTGCGCGAGAGCGCGGCGCCGCGCGCGGCTTCCGCGGCGCGCAGGAAGCGAGCCCCGAACAGGCAGCACAGCGCCGGCACGCCGTAGGTGTAGAGCAGCCAGTTGAAGACCGGCGCGCCGCCCTGCTCGTAGCGGCCGACCTCGGGGTTGAGCAGCAGGCGAGCGCCGACGATCGCGAACAGCACGCTGCCGAAGACGCGCAGGCCGGGGTGCGGCAGCCGGCCGTAGAGGTAGAACACGGCGGCCGCCTCCAGCGCCCACGCGATCGTCATCCACTGGCGGTCGAGCTGGAGCGGGATGGCCACCGCGACGAAGCCCAGCGCCACGGCGGCGAACAGGGCGAGGAAGCGCAACCGCGACGCCGCCGCTGCGGGCTCCTTCGAGGCCGGGAAACGGTCCGCGACGCCGCGCAGCGCGAGCACGGTGAGAGCGGCGAGCAGCAGCGGGAACAGGCCGATGAAGCCCTTGCCGAAGACCTGGTCGATGCCGTCGGTCAGCGGCAGGAAGAAGGCGGGCCCGGCCAGCGCCGAGGCCAGCCACGGCGAGCGATGCCCCTCCCACGCCTCGCGGAGCGCCCGCAACGGCAGGAACGGCAGCACCAGGAAGCCGAGGTAGAGCCCGAACGTGAGCGGGAACGAGAGCGCGAAGTCGCCCGGCTGGAAGTAGCCGCCGTGCCAGGCGACGGCGAAGCCCGAGGCACCCGCGAGCGCCACCAGCGTGAGCGGCGACCAGTGCCGGCGCACGGCCGACGCGAGCAGCAACGCCACGACGACGTACAGGCCGGCGAACAGCGGCAGCGGCTCGCGCCCGGTCGACGTGCGGACGAGGCAGAAGAACAGCCCGGCCAGTGCGCCGAGCGCGGCCAGCACGGCGCCGCGCTCGTCGTCGTCCGCGTCCACGGGCGCCTCCGCGCGAGCGGCGGCGAGCAGCGACCAGGCCGCGGCGAACAGCAGCGGCACCGCGAGGTGGGCGAGCACCTCGTCGCTCCCGGTCGAGATCAGGAACCAGACCTGGGCCAGGGCGGCCGCGCCGGCCGGCAACAGCGTGCCGACGGCCGGCAGGCGACGCTCGCCCGTGCGCAGCGCGGCGATCGCCAGCAGGCCGGCGAGTGCCACGAAGAACGCGGTGGGCGGTTCGCCCAGGTCCTTGCCCACCATCACCAGCGCGAACAGGCCGAGGCCGCACCAGCCGAGCAGGCCGGCACCTTCGGCGGGCAGCCGGCGCGGCTCGGTCCGCCCGAAGCGGGTCGCGAGCCAGCCGACGAGGTTGGGCACCAGCGTCAGCACCACGGCGGCGAGGGTCGGCGCCAGCAGCCGCTCCGGCGCGAGGCCGCGGCTGGCCCACAGCGGCAACGTCAGCGCGGTGGCGCCGGCGGCGGCGACCATCAGCTCGTCGCGTTCGCGGGCGACGGCGACGACGCACAGCGCGACCTCGAGCAGGCCGAGGAAGCCGAACAGCAGCGGCCACTCGGTCGCGTAGCGGGCGTCGGCCGCGATCAGCAGGCTGAACGCGAACGGCGCGACGCCGGCGACGAGACCCGTGCGCAGCAGCGTGCCGCCCTCGTCGCCGTCCTTGACGAACAGCGGCAACAGCAGGAACAGCAGGCCGAACAGCGCGAACGCGCACAGGCCGACGAACAGCTTCTCGGGCCCCATGTGGCGGCCGAACCAGCCGAACTGGATCAGCAGCGTGGCCGCGAAGGCGAGACTGACCAGGCCGTGCCAGCGCTGGCGCACGGCGACGGCGAGCAGGCCGAGGTTGAGCAGCAGCAGGTAGCCGAACAGGCCCACGGGGTTGTCGCGACCGGTCGAGATCACGACCGGGGTCGCGAAGCCGCCGAGCAGGCCGAGCACGGCGGTCGTCCACGCGTCGTAGCGGATCGCGAGCAGGCCGGCGACGGCGGTGACCAGCGCCATCAGCGCGAAGGTGGGCGCGAACGGGATCAACTTGTAGAGCGCATGGCCGGCGAACAGGCCCGCGTAGAGCAACGAGACGCCGGCGCCGGAGATCGCGTTGGCCTGGGTCGCGTAGCCGCGGCGCAGCGAGAACTCGGCGCCGAGGATGCAGCTGAGGCCCGCGAAGAGCAGCATCATCACCCGGCGCTCGGGCGTGAACAGGCCGGCCTCGATCGCCAGGCGGGCGAGCAGCAGGCCGGAGATGGCGACCGCGATCGCGCCGACGATGGCTGCGCCCTTGACGCCGAGGAGCGACTCCCACTCGAAGCCGGGGACCGCGGGGGGCGCCGGCTCGGGGCGTTGCCGGGGACGGCGCGGCGGCGTGGGCGGGCGCGGGGACTCCGGGGTCGGGGGGACCACGGGCTCGGCCGGGGTTGGCTCGGCGGGCGGGGTTGGCTCGGCGGGCGGGGTTGGTTCGGCGGGCGGGGGCTCTGCCGCGGTCGGGATCGGTTCGGCGGGCGGGGTTACCACCGCGGGCGGGGGCTCCTCCGCCGCCGGGGACTGTCTTCGGATCGCGCGGGCCAGGACTTCCACCCTGGCCTGCAGCGAATCGTGGGAGGCGCGGAGTTCTTCCAGCTCCGTCGCCAGCCGGCGGCCACGGAGGAACGAGATCAGCGAGAACAGCGGCGCGAACAACAGCGCGGCTCCGAAAGCGAGGGCGAAGAGCGCGATCAGCGGTTCCATGGAGACATCCTCTCGCGCGAAGTTACGCGCCCTGGCCGCGAGCCGGGGCGGTCCGGTGTGACGGTGTCGCGGGTGTCACGTGCGCAGGAACACCACCGGCGTGGCCCAGTCGTAGCCCGCGCCGTGGTCCGCCAATCGCAGCGCCCTTCGCGCCTCCGCAGCGGCGGCCGCCAGCGCGCGCCCGCGCGCGAGCGACTCGTAGAAGGCGCGGGCGAAGCGCAGCGCCGAGGCGTCGAGCACGCTCGACTGGTGGGCGACCACCGCGGGCACGCCGGCCCGTGCCAGCTCCGGACCCACGCCGCGGGCGAGGTCGCCGCGGCCGTGCAGGCCGGACTCGCAGGCGTTGACGAACACCAGCCCGAGGCCGCGGCCAGCCAGCAGCGCGCGCACAGCCGCCGCATCCAGCAAGTGCACACCGCCGCGTCCGTCCTCGAACACCAGCCGGCCCGGCCCGCCGCCGCTCACGTCGTGCTCGCCGTGGCCCACGAAGTGGACGACGTCGCAGGGCGCGGCGTCGAGCCGCTCCGCGAGCGCGTCCGGCGTGGCGCGCGCGAGCACGTCGAGCTTGACCCGGCCGGCCAGCGCGCCGGGCGCCAGCGCCGCCTGCAGCGCGCGCTGCTCCGCGACGAGCGAGAGCGCGGGCAGCTCGCGCGGGCTGGCGGTGACGACCAGCACCCGCAGCGGCCCGCGCGGGCGCCGCGGGCGATCGGCGGGGATCGCCGAGTACACACCGCGGGCGAGGTGGGCGTCCGCGACCAGCGCGCAACCGCGGCGCGGGTCGAAGGCCAGCTCCCACGGCGCGTCGGCGACCCAGTCGAGGGTCGAGGTGACGCGGAGCTCGAGCTGCGGCTCCGCGCCGCGCGCCTCGTCGTACAGGCGCCGGGCATCGCCCGGGAGCAGCGTCTCGAACAGGTCGACGCCCAACGCGCGCAGCGCCTCCGCGCTCGGCGGCTCGGCCTCGCCGAGCGCGGCCTTGCGCAGCTGCCGCTGCCCGGCCACGATCCGCTGCCAACGCGCGCCGCGGCGGGCGAACGGCTCCAGCACGCGCGCGCCGCGGTAGCAGGCGAGCAGCAGCGCGTCCGCGGCCCCGGCCTCCGAGCCGATCACGAACAGGTCGAGGTGCGCGTCCCGCGCGCCGGGAGCCGGCGCGAATCGCGGTGAGGGCCTGGCGCCTGCCCGG